>NZ_JACJDT010000014.1:0-110831 GCF_014163675.1 Pseudoalteromonas sp. SR44-5 | reverse complement strand
TCCGTGGAGGCCAGTAATGCGATTATCGAAGGCGAGTACACAGTCAATGTCAGTGTGACAGACTCCGCAGGCAATACCGGCACCGATAGCGAAACTGGGGTGATAGATACAACCGCGCCAAGCGTTACCATCGATGCACCGGCATTGACGAATGATAATACGCCAGTGGTGACAGGCACATCGGATCTAGCCAGCAGTGACATTGCGATTACCTTTACGGATGCTAATGGCAGCCATACCGTGACAGTGCAAACCAATGCCAGTGGTAATTGGAGTGCCGAGGCCACGCAACCGCTGGTTGATGGTGCATACACAGTGACTGCCAGTATCACCGACGATGCAGGCAATACAGCCAGCGCCAGTGACAACGGCGTGGTGGATACCATCGCCCCAGAACTGAGAATTATACCTTCCTTCTTACTTGGCAATTTAGTATCGCTATCAGGTGATTCAGACTTACCAGCGGGAAGCACCATCACTATCACGGAACATTTAGTGGGAGGGTTAATTGGTGCAAGTTATACGGCAACTACAGATACTGATGGTAATTGGCAATTACTTAACTTAACGGTGCCATTACTTGACCTTGCCTATGTTACTGCCAGCGCAACTGATGCAGCAGGAAATATTAGTACGGTCAGCACACTCGATTTTGATAACGTAGCACCTGATTTAACGGTCAGTGTTGACGCGTTGAGCAACGACACAACGCCAGTTATTTCAGGTGATACGGATATGGGTCAAGGCACTGTGATTAATTTGACAGTGGTTGATAGTGATAATGTCAGCCAAACATTTACCGCAGTGGTACAGGCTGATCAAACCTGGTCAGTATCTGTGCCGCAAGCTATTGCACAGGGAACCTATACCGTTACTGCCTCTGTGCGCGATGGGGTTGGTAATTTGACTACTGAGCAAACGACTGGAGTGATTGATAGTGTGGCGCCAAGTTTATTTATCGATAATTTAGCGCCAACAGCAAATACTGCCCCAACAATAACTGGCAGCAGTAATGAAATAGGCGGAGATGTATCGGTCACAATTGCAGGACAAACGTTGCAAGCGACAGTGGCAAGTAATGGCACTTGGCAAGTAACGCTACCAAGTGCATTGACTGATGGTGATTACACGGTTGATGTAACGATCACCGATGATGCAGGTAATCAACAAACGGCATCTGCGACACTGACCATAGATAGCACGACACCAGTGCTTACAATCACAGCCCTTGGAGTGGGCAACGATGCGACGCCAACAATTTCTGGTACGTCAACAGAGCCGCAGGGAACTGAAGTGGCTATCGTGTTGGTTGATGCAAACGGTGACACTCAGCAATTTACAGCACTAGTGCAAGCCGATGGCAGTTATTCAGCAACTCCAACCGCTGATATTGCTGATGGTGACTACATTGTTACGGCTACTATTACTGATGCCGCTAACAATATAGGCACAGTTCAAGGTAATGGCACGGTTGATACATTAGATCCTAGTTTAACCTTGAACGGACTAGGCACATTTAATGATAGTACACCGATGATTTCAGGGAGTAGTGATGAAATAGGCGCCACGGTAACAGTGAATGTCAATGATGACTCAAACAGTTATCAACTAACTGCTGTTGTACAAGCAGATGGCAGCTGGTCAGTTCAAGTTATTGATGCATTAAACGATGGCGCAATTACTATTACGGCTAATGTGAGTGACACTGCTGGCAATCAAGCATCGGCTTCAAGTAACGCAACATTGGATACTAATGCGCCGACTATCTCGATTGCGAGTTTACAAGCAACGATGGATACAACACCAACTATCTCTGGTACCACCGATGCCAGAGATGGTACGAATGTAACGATTGAAATTATTGCCTCGGGCATTGTTGTGCAAACATTGACTACTCAAGCTTTGGCTGGGCAATGGACTATTGATGTCAGTAATGCACTTGTTGAAGGCAGCTATACTGTGAATGCAGTTGTCAGCGAGGACGGTTTAACTGGCTCGTCAAGTACTAGCCTAGCAATAGACTTAACCGCACCAACATTGGCTGTCAATTCGCCTAGTATTACAAATGATACAACACCATTAATTAGTGGCACATCAGATGCTGCGCAAGGCACTGTAGTTGAATTATTGATCACTGATAGTACTGGCACAGAGCAATCTGTGCAGGCAACAGTTAAAGCAAATGGTACATGGTCTGTAGCGCTTGGAAGTGCGCTTGCAGAAGGAAGTTATAGCATTGCTGCAACTATCACTGACATTGCTGGGAATAGCAATTTGGCTCAAACAACAGGTGAAATAGATTTAACTCCACCAACAGTGTTGATTGATCCATTAAGCAGCACCGCAGATAAAACCCCAATTGTTTCAGGGGGAGCTGTGGGGGCTGTTGCTGGCAACACCGTTGCTGTTACTTTTACTGACGCACAAGGGGCTAGTCATACCATCAATACAACACTCGCAGCAGATTTAACATGGCAAGTCGAAGCTTCCCAAGCACTTGCGGAAGGCGCTTACTCAGTCACTGCTGTGGTCACCGATACTGCGGGTAATGTAGGGCAACTAACCGCTAATGCTGTTATAGATAGTATTGACCCTGAGATCACAATTGATCAAAGTAGTTTGATATTAACACAAGACACAACGCCACTTATTAGTGGGACATCTGATGAAGCGAATGCCACTGTTGAGGTGACCTTTACTGACGCAAGTGGTACTGAACAGGTTGTAACAGTTACTACGGATGCTCAAGGTGATTGGCAAGCAGCTGCAAATACCGCGTTAGCTGAAGGTGTTTATTCCGTAAAAGCAACAATCACTGATATGGCGGGTAATCAAGGAGAAGACAGTAAAACGGGCGGTGAAGTCGATATTACACCACCTGCACTTACGATTGTCCCTTCTTTCCTTCTAGGCAGTTTGGTTTCCTTATCTGGCACATCAGATTTACCTGAAGGCAGTGTTGTTACCATTACAAACCATTTAGTGGGAGGCGCTGTTGGTTTACCTTACACTGCAACGGTTGATGCGAACGGTGATTGGAGCGTATTGAATTTATCGGTATCATTACTGACACTAGCTTACGTTGAAGCCTCGGCAACCGATGCGGCTGGCAATACCACGACTATTAGTACTTTGGATTTTGATAATACGGCGCCTGAACTAACGTTATCTACCCCTGCATTGACGATGGATAGCACCCCAACTATTAGCGGAACCACTGATTTAGGTGAGGGAGCGCAAGTAACATTGGTGGTAACTGGTCAAGGAGTTGCAACACAAACCTTTAGCGCGACAGTGCAAGCGAATGGCAGTTGGTCAGTTAATGTACCGCAAGACTTAGGTGATGGACAATATACGGTTCAAGCGAGTGTGCGCGATGGAGTCGGCAACCTAACTGAGCAGACGGCCAGTGGTGTAATTGATACTACCGCGCCAACACTCACTATAAATCCTTTATCAATTACCAGTGATGCGACTCCAACGATTAGCGGTACAAGTAATGAGTTAGGAGCAACGGTAACCGTAACCATTGATGGCCAAACACTAACAACTTTAGTAAATGGATCTGGCTTATGGCAAGTCACTACAACGACTCTTACTGATGGCGATTATAATATTAATGCGACTGTGAGTGACAGTGCAGGTAACAGTATCAATCAAACAGCGAACCTAAGTATAGATACAGAAGCACCAGAGTTAACTATAGCGCCATTATCATTATCTAATGATAGTACGCCAACCATAAGTGGTAATTCAAATGAGCCACAAGGAAGCACAGTTTCTATTACTGTGGTGGATAGTAATGGTAATACTCAAAATTTAATTGCTACTATAGATAGTAATGGTAATTGGCAAGCCACGGCAGCAGCTTTACCTGATGGCACATTCACAGCAACAGCGTCAGTGACAGATAGTGCGGCCCTGACTACAACAGCTTCAACAACAGCTGTGATCGATACCAGTGCGCCAACTATTTCGGTTGATTCTATAGGGACTATAAATGTAGCCACCCCTCAACTCAGTGGTTTAACTAATGAGCCTGCAGGTACGCAATTGAGCGTCACAGTTACCGATAATAATTCCAGTTATACTTATACGACGCAAGTACAAGCCGATGGCAGTTGGTCAATTAATGTTACAGATTCACTGGTTGACGGCACTATCACAGTCGCTGCAAGTATTACTGATTTAGCGGGTAATTCAACAACCTCAACGTCGGTAACTGGATTATTGAATACCAGTGCACCAAGCATTGCAATTGTTGCTCCTGCAGATACCAATGACACAACTCCCAATTTCAGTGGCAGTAGTGACGCTGTCGATGGCAGTGCAGTCGTTGTTACAGTAACGGATAGCGCGGCCCAGACACAAACTTATAATACAACAGTAGTCGATGGTTTGTGGATTGTCTTAGTTACTCAAGCTCTTAGCGAAGGTATTTATACTGTTACAGCGACAGTCACTGAAGCAGGGCTAACAGCAGATGCTAGTGTTAGCGGTTTAGTTGATATTACTGCACCGGTATTGACTATTAATGAGCCTGGTACTAGTGGCGATGCAACACCTGTAATATCGGGTAGCACTGATGCGGGAGTCGGTTCAATAGTTACCATAGTACTAGTTGATAGCTTAGGTACTACAGATACAGTTACTGCTATGGTACAAGCTGGGGGAGTATGGAGTGTTGCATCAAATCAAATACTGGCTGAAGGGAGTGTCGCAATTACCGCCTCGGTTAATGATAGTGCAGGTAATCAAGGTAGCAATACCGCGACACTAATATTAGATTTAACGGGTCCTGTTATTGCTATTGATGTAATCAGTGACACAAATGATTTAACACCTCAGATCACCGGCACAGTAACTGGTGCACCTGGAAATAGCCAAGTTACTGTATTGTTTACTGATGCGGCAGGTAACACGCAAACGGTTACAACCACAACTGCGAGTAACGGTAATTGGTTAATTGAACCAAATACAGCACTTGCAGCGGGTAGTTATACTGTGGATGTGACCGTGCAGGATGAATACGGTAATGCCACCACGGTACAAGAATCAGGTGTTATTGATACGGTTGCTCCGACTATTGCCATTACGAGTGGGCTGATATTAACCAATGATGCGACACCTGAAATCAGCGGCACATCGAGTGAAGCAGGGCGCACAGTCACGCTGATATTTGATAATGGTATAGCGCAAACATCAGTAACAACTACTACGCAAGGCGATGGTAGTTGGAGTATTTCACCAAACGATATTCTGCTTGATGGCAGTTATACCGTCAGTGCAACAGTGTCAGATATTGCTGGGAATACCACTGCTACCTCTGCGATGACAGGTCTTGAGATAGATACTATCCCGCCATCACTTACGAACATAGATACAAATAGTATATTGTTAGGCCTAGTTGTGACAGGTTTTGATGGTGAAACTGATGCTGAAGATGGAGCTATTGTAAGGCTTGATAATGCGCTGGCACTCGGGATCACCTTATTAAGTGATGGTGGGGCTGTTGTAAATAATGGCACATGGAATATCGGCATTGTTGATGTAAATTTGGCCGATTTACTTGGCGCAGGCTTAAGCGATGCTCGCTTTAGCATTACAGATTCAATCGGTAATATAAGAGTGGTTGATATTAATGGTCAGGACCTTGAGATAAATGGAGTGGATGTTAGTTCTGCAGGTGTTGAACCTAGCGCTGAATTCAGTGGCAGTGATAATAGTACTGAATTATTATCATCAAACGATGATAGTATTGATTTAAGTAAAATTAGCAGTGTTGCTCCGGTATCTGAATTAACACCACAACTGAGTCAATTAACAGTTGCAGATCTTCTTGCAGAGAGTGAACAAAATAACTTGCTCGCACTCGATCCTGTGAGTGAGAGTAATAGTCTGGTGTTTACAGCACAGCAGAAAGCTACTGCGGAGCCTGCTCTTGATGTGCAAAATCAATCAGAGGAAATGATTAAGAAATTAATCGAAAGCGGCAATAATCAAATTGATAGTTAATTATTGTTAAGCAAAAGATATAAGGCGCGGGTTGTCCCGCGCTTAATCACTTTCGAGATAATTTTAAATAGGGAAAGAAAAATAATAAAGGGAATTTTGTAAAACTAAAAGTAGGAGTCAAATTATGCTTTTAAGTTATGGACGATCTTACTGTTACCATGAACAACACTACCATCTTGGTCATATGTTGTAGAGGTTGGCACACCAATCAAAATGTCTTTTAATTGTTTTACTGTTAATTGTGCATGGTGGGCTGCATGAGCATTAACGTCATTCTTCTTTTTACATGACTCTAATAGCTTATGCACATCACTCGTTAAGCTTGTTACTTCGTCAGATTCAACGTCATTACCTGCAAATAAGGCTTTGAGTTCTTTATCTAACGTTTGAATTTGACTTAAAAAGGTAAGTTTTTGTTTCGCGATATCTTTAAGGCCCTCGCCACGACGGGAGGCTATAGCGGTTAATTCATCTTCTAAGATATCAGCAAGGGATGTTAAGCAATTTAGCTGCATAACAAGTTTAGAACTGATCAAACTGGTGTGATCAGCCATACACATCAAACTCAAATGCAGCGATATTTTTAGCTAGCTTTTCAGCATCGATTTGATATTTACCTTCAGTAATTGCTTTTTTTAGCTCAGCCACTTTGTTGCTATCAAAACCAGAAGATTGCTGTGCTTTATCTTGCAAAGATTTTAATTGTTGCGCTTGTGGCGTTAAGCTTACTGAGTCAGCAGTCGCTTTTGGCGTAGTTGCTTGCGCAGTATTAGCATTATTATTTTGTAAATCAATTTTTTGCTGTTTAGCATTGGTCAACACATTAGCCTGTTGCTGACCTTTATTTACTTGGCTTACCATGATTTTAACCTATACATTATCCAACACATGCCTTGTTATCGGCAACCATGTTAGAAACTTTAGCACAAATACGAAAATTTAAATAATTACCTGCACAGACTCAACACCATCAACGCGGGCATTTAAAACTTTCCCTGACTTTGCATTTTTAACCTTTACCTGCTCTCCTAAAGTACCATCTTCTAGGGCTAAACCGGAAGTTTTTATTTTCAATCCTCGAATTATTGCAAAAATAGTGACATTATCGCCTTTGCAGACCATACAGATTTGATTTAATGCAACAGGGTAACCACTGCGGATATTACGTTTGCTGCGGCTACCAATCAGCAGCTCTTGATTTTGTAAATACTGCGCTCTTACGAAATGTTTTGGTTTCATAATCAAACGTAAATGATGAGCTTCAATAACCTCCCCGCGACTTAAATTTTCAGTGGCTATAATCACAGGGGTGAGTTCAATCATACGTACATGAACATATTGACTCCAACCATTGAGGTCATCACATTTTATTTGTACGGTTATTTGGCGATTAAATGGCGGCTCAGTAGGAATATTAAATGCAAGGTCGCTGTTGCAGCCACGATCAGGTATCCGACTATCCAATGTTAGAGCATTGAGTTCCTTATCATCGGCGGTATTAGGGTCTAATTGATCATAGACATGGGATACAGCAAGTTCTTGCAATTGTTCTTTGCTATATGTTTGTGCATACAGTGGAGTAACTAGGCATAAGCTAGCAAGAAAATAAAAAACACTGTATCTTCGGCTTTTTTTTAACAAACTCATAATGTTTCGACTATGCTTATGGTTGAAAACAGGGTATAAATATTTAGCGTCAATAAACAGACGCTCCCGTGTAGTTATGTAGCTTTACAGAAAGAAAGCAATTATTGTTCCGTTCTTATTCGCTTTCTTCAGGAGATTGAAATGGCAGGCATTTTAGACTCAGTTAACCAACGTACTCAATTGGTTGGGCAAAACCGTCTTGAATTATTATTATTCAAGCTAAGAGGGCGGCAGCGCTTTGGTATTAATGTGTTTAAAGTGAGAGAAGTACTGCAATGCCCTCCTTTAACAAACATGCCGAAGTCGAATGCCTATGTAAGAGGTGTCGCACATATACGTGGGCAAACTATTTCTGTTATTGATTTATCAATGGCTGTAGGTGGCCCTGCGATCGAGAATATTAAAGATAGTTTTATTATCATTGCTGAATATAACCGCTCCGTACAAGGTTTTTTGGTTGGCGGCGTTGAGCGAATTGTAAATATGAATTGGGAAAAAATAATGCCGCCACCGTCTGGGGCTGGCAGATATTCGTATTTAACAGCAGTGACAGAAATTGAAAATGAGTTAGTCGAAATTCTTGATGTAGAAAAAATATTAAATGAAATTTGCCCGGTAAATACTGAAGTCAGTGCAGCAATAGCTAATGATGGTGAAATTCAAAAAGACTTAGGTGAGCGCATCGTATTTATTGCCGATGACTCTGCCGTTGCTCGTAATCAAGTCAAACGTGCTCTAGAGCCGTTAGGCGTGCAGACTGAGCTTGCTAAAAACGGGAAAGAAGCATTAATTCGCCTCCGGGAAATTGCTGCACTTGACTGTAAGCATGATATTACCGAGCGAGTTGGTTTATTGATCTCTGATGTTGAAATGCCAGAAATGGACGGTTATACCCTCACGGCTGAAATAAAAGCAGATCCAAAGTTAGCCCCATTACATGTTATTCTGCATACATCACTCAGTGGTGTGTTCAATCAAGCGATGATTGAAAAAGTGGGGGCTGATGACTTTATTGCTAAGTTCAATCCGGATGAGTTAGCTACAGCAGTGAAAAAATGGGTTCATTGTGACTAATTTGAAAAGGCGGTGTTACTTTGGAAAATAAGCATTTACAACAAAGCGAGTACGATCAGTTTCGTTCTTTTTTAGAGCAACAATGTGGCATTGTTTTGGGTGATAATAAGCTTTATTTAGTCAAAAGCAGGCTTGCTCCGCTAATGGTTCGTTTCAATGTTGAGTCATTGTCACAATTGGTCAGTAAAACACTGAGTCCGCATGAGCGGCAGTTACGTGCCGCAGTTGTTGATGCTATGACGACCAATGAAACTTTATGGTTTCGGGATCAATACCCGTTTGAACTATTACAAAGTAAGTTATTCCCAGAGCATAAAGAGTTGCGTCGACCGTTGAAAATTTGGTCAGCGGCAAGTTCCTCAGGACAAGAGCCATATTCTATTGCCATGTCGGTCGCTGAGTTTCAAGCTAAGCAGCCGGGTGTATTAAAAATGGGCGCGCAGATCATCGGCACCGATATTTCTAATACTATGTTAGATATGTGTAAACATGCAGAATATGACTCTCTTGCTTTAGCTAGAGGGCTGTCGGTAGAGCGCAGGAAGAAGTTCTTCAAAGATAGCGGCAATGGGATGGCGCAAGTTAACGACTCAATAAAAAAATTAGTGAGTTTTCGACACCTTAATTTATTAGATTCATACGCACTAATGGGCAAATTTGATATTATTTTTTGCCGTAATGTGCTGATTTATTTTGCACCTGAGGTGAAAGCCAAAATTATTGCTCAGTTTGCTCAAGCACTTAACCCTAAGGGGTATTTATTTTTAGGTGCTTCAGAGTCTATGTCAGGGTTAAGTAACGAGTTTGATATGGTACGCTGTAATCCTGGTATTATTTATCAAAAGAAATAACTTACCAGCGTAAATAACGCGCTAAAACGTAAGTAACTCAAATCTCATCGGTAGTAAAGCCGAATCTAGAATACGATAAAACGATGTGCCTCCACATCGTTTTTCTTTTTAAATCAAAAATTAAACACTTCATAAAATACTAATCTAGTTGGCTCACCTTTTGCATTAATCATCTTAAGTCAATTTTTTGGAGATGGTTATGGCTATCAGTTTTGATAAAGCATTTGGGGTTCATCCTCATGCAATGTTGATCCGTTCGCAACGTGCTGAGTTATTAGCAACCAATATCGCTAATGCTGATACGCCGGGCTATAAAGCGAAGGATATCGACTTTGCCTCAGCATTGAAAGCGGCAAAAAGCCACCAGCAAGGCGGCAATAACATGGTAACAACTAACCCGAATCACATTGCCGGTGGTAGTCGTTATGTCGGTAATAGTGAAATGTTTCGTTCGCCAAATCAAGCAGATACAGGTGATGGTAACTCGGTTGATATACAAGTGGAACGAAACTTGTATACAAAGAACTCATTAGAGTATCAGGCAAGCCTGCAATTTATGAGTAGTAAAATTAAAGGCCTTAAAAAAGCCCTCGGTAGTCAAGGAGCCTAAGCATGAGTTTATATAACGTTTTTGATATTTCAGGTAGTGGTATGAGTGCGCAAAATGTGCGTTTGAACACCACCGCAAGTAATATTTCCAATGCCAATAGCATTAGCTCAAGCCAAGACAAAACTTACCGGGCGCGTCACCCTGTTTTTGCAGCTGAACTGATGAAAGCATCAGAATCAACTGGTAATACGCAGGGATCGTCTGTTGGCGTTAAAGTACTAGGCATTGTAGAGAGTAATAAACCACTGCAAATTGAATATAACCCAAATCACCCCAGTGCGGATGAAAATGGTTATATCTACAAACCTAACGTTAATGTCGTTGAAGAAATGGCTAATATGATTTCCGCCTCACGCTCTTATCAAACCAATGTGCAAGTTGCTGATGCAGCGAAGCAAATGTTAAGTAAAACACTGTTGCTTGGGCAGCGGTAATTGAGGGTTAGATTATGAGTAACGACATAAATACTGCATCATCAAGCTATATAGATTCGCTTCGTTGGCCGAGTAAACAAGAGGCTGACGAAAAGACTGGTGAAAAGAAAAGTGATGCATTAACGCAAGAGGATTTCTTTTCATTATTAACGCAGCAACTGTCGTTTCAAGATCCCAGTAAACCTGCGGACAACGACCAAATGATTGCACAAATGACGAACTTTACCATGGCAGAAGGTATCTCAAATTTAAATTCAAAGTTTGAGTCTTTGGCTGCTTCAATGACCTCTAATTCAGCGTTGCAAGCATCAACTCTGGTAGGTAAAAAAGCTTTAGTTGAATCAGATACATTAGATCTTAACAGCAGTGGTGATGTCTCGGGCATGATTGCTGTTGAAAGTCCCGTTAAAGATTTAAGGCTCAGTATTACAGATGCTTCCGGACAACTAGTGAGAGTAATTGAGTTAGGTGATAAACCTGCTGGTGGCTTACGTTTTAACTGGGATGGAAAAAATGAAGCCGGTGAGAGCCTTCCGCCAGGAGAATACAATATCAAAGCAGAGGGCAGCATGGGCGAAGAATTTACTAGTTTACCCATGGCCTCTTATAAAAATATTGATAGCGTCAATATTAATGGCGCTAACGGTATTATTATTAACACTAAAGAAGGGGCAGTTAAGCTGTCTGATGTCGCAGAAATTGCGTGATAAATTTTATTTATTTTTTAGCCTATTGGCTAAATTTTATAGGTTAGAGGTGAATTATGAGTTTTAATATTGCATTAACTGGCATTGCTGCCGCACAAAAAGATTTGGATGTTACTGCTAATAACATCGCTAATGTAAATACTTACGGTTTTAAAGAATCGAGAGCTGAGTTTGCCGATGTTTATTCATCATCAGTTTTTTCTTCGGGTAAAACTAAAAATGGTGATGGTGTACAAACAGCATCTGTAGCACAGCAATTTCACCAAGGTTCAACATTAGGCACTAAAAATTCACTCGATCTTGCTATAGGAGGTGAAGGATACTTTGCTCTTAGCAATGAGTTAGGCTCACAAGATAAAACATTTACTCGTGCAGGGGCGTTTAAATTAGATAAAGATAACTTTATCGTTGACGCACAAGGTAATTACTTACAAGGCTTTCCTGTTGATGAAGTTAGTGGAGATGCAACATCAGTAAGTTTAACCTCCTCTGGGGCGATTCAAATTCCTGATTCGTCAGGTTCCCCGCGCGCTACCACAAGTGTATATTCGTCATTTAGATTGGATTCGACCAAAGATACACCGACTATTACACCATTTGATCCAACTCAATCAGGGTCATATACTCACTCTACCTCAACCAATGTTTATGATTCGCTAGGTGAGCCGCATACTATGCAATTGTATTTTGTGAAAACAGATGCAGCTGTTACAGGTAATGCTAATGAGTGGCAAACCTATGCAACGTTAGACGGTCAAGCATTCAACCCAGATGGTAGCTCGCAAGGCGCTACTGGACCATTTAACCCAATTTCAACATTTCAGTTTGATGCGAACGGCTTACCACTTAACACCAATGGTACCGCAAATACAGGCAATACATTTAACCCTGTTGTGTTAGATAGCACTAATTTGACAGGGTTTTTAGGCAATGGTGCTAGCTTTCCTAATAATGTAACTATCAACTGGCGCGATGAAGCAGGTACCTCTGCAAAAATCCCGACTCAGCATGCAGGCAAGTTTGAAAATAAAGTATTATCTCAAGATGGTGCTGCTGTGGGACGGTTGGCAAATATAGACATTGGTGTTGATGGAAAAATTGTTGCTTCTTATAGTAATGGCGACTCTAATTATTTAGGACAAGTTGCGTTAGTCCGTTTTCCCAATTCACAGGGGTTACAACAAGTAGGCAATACGTCATGGAAGAAAAGTTTAACTTCAGGTGACCCTGTAGCGGGTGAAGCAAATTCAGGCGCATTTGGTAAGATTAGCTCATCAGCATTAGAGCAATCAAACGTGAACTTAACCAATGAGCTTGTTGATTTGATCAGCGCACAGCGTAACTTCCAAGCTAACTCGCGTGCACTCGAAGTGAATTCAACACTACAGCAAGCTATTTTGCAGATCCGTTAATCTCGTTTTAATATTTTTTACAATCCGACACCTAGGCTGCTATTTATTAGCAGCCTTTTTTATTTGTGCTTGATTATATTTTGTAATTTATTACGTCATTTTATTGTGGCACTTATCTTGCATTTGCCATGTTATAGATTTTTAACGTGAGTCGATGTTATGGACAAGATGGTCTACATTGCAGCGTCTGGAGCTAAGCAAAGTTTGCGGGGCCTAGAGCTTAAAGCAAATAATTTAGCAAATGCCAATACCACAGGCTTTAAAGCTGACTTCGCGCAAGCGCGCTCAATGCAAGCTTTTGGTGAAGGCTTACCGACACGTGTTTTTACTATGCAGGAACGGCCAGGCTCTAATATGACTTCCGGCGGTATTGTTGAAACTGGACGTGATCTTGATATTGCTATGAGCGATAAAGGGTGGCTTACAGTGCAAGATGCTTCAGGTAATGAGGCATATACTAAAGTTGGCACGTTGAATATCACTCCTGATGGCGCTTTGATCACCAGTCACGGGCGTCAAGTTATTGGCGAAGGTGGACCGATTATTTTGCCATTGCCAGTGGAGAAAGTCGAATTTAGTGACGATGGTTCAATCCAAGTTCGCCCGCAAGGTGCGCCGGCTAACTTTTTAGAAGTTGTTGACCGTTTGAAGGTAATTAAGGCAAATAATTCTGAGCTTGAAAAAGGCAATGATGGCTTATTTCGACCAAAACCCGAATTACTGGAAAATGGTATATGTGGATTTTGTGACATCTCTAATGATGTGAAAGTAATGAGTGGCACTTTGGAAATGTCAAATGTGAATCCGGTACATGAGATGGTGGATATGATAAGCCATCAACGCCAATTTGAATTACAAGTTAAGTTAATGAAAACGGCTGAAGAAATTGACGAACGTCAAACTCAATTGCTGCGTATTGTTTAACTTTATTGAGAGGACATTAATATGAATCCTGCATTGTGGATAAGTAAAACGGGGCTTGATGCTCAACAAACCGATATTTCGGTTATCTCAAATAATTTAGCCAATGCCAGTACTGTTGGTTATAAGAAAAGTCGTGCTGTATTTGAAGATTTGCTTTATCAAAATATTAATCAGCCAGGGGGGCGTTCATCACAAGATACAGAGATGCCTTCTGGTCTGATGCTTGGTGCTGGTACCAAAGTAGTTGCTAATCAGAAGAACTTTTCTCAAGGTAACATGTTAACCACTGAAAACTCATTGGATTGGATGATATCAGGGCCCGGTTTTTTTGAAGTTTTACAGCCCGATGGCAATATCGCCTATTCTCGAAATGGTCAATTTACCACGGATGAAGATGGTCGTATTGTTACTGCTGGTGCAGGTTTTCCTGTGCAGCCAGAAATGAATGTACCGGATGATGCGAAGTCAATTACCGTATCACAAGATGGTGAGGTATCGGTGAAAATAGAAGGACAACCTGAGAATGTGGTGATTGGTCAGTTAACGATCAGTGACTTTATCAATCCATCAGGTCTAGAGCCTGTAGGCCAAAATTTATATACCGAAACGGCCGTCAGTGGCGCACCTGTACAAGGTAACCCTGGTCTAGAAGGATTAGGCACTGTTGTCCAAGGCGCACTTGAAACCTCTAACGTAAATGTAACCGAAGAGTTAGTTAACCTAATTGAAACTCAACGTATCTATGAAATGAATTCAAAGGTGATTTCAGCGGTTGACGAAATGATGAGTTACATCAGTCAGCAACTTTAACTAATTCGGAGCAAAGTTATGCGTAATTTATCTATAATCTTAACGGGTGCATTTATATTGAGTGGTTGTATGACGACTCAAAACCACAGCGTGGTTCAAGATGATCCATACTATGCTCCTATGTACCCAGAGCCTGCTGCAGCGCAAGTTGTACCGACAGGCTCATTGTTTGATAGCAATTTATCAAACGATTTATATTCAGATAAAAAAGCGTTACGCACCGGAGATATTATTACAGTTAAACTGCAAGAATCGACGCAATCATCTAAAGCAGCTAAAACTGAAACGGATAAACAAAGTGATGCCAGCTTAGATCCTGTCATTGGGTTAGGCGGACTACCGGTTAATATTGGTGGCGATAGTATTCAGTTTGGTGTGGGCAGCGGTGCTAAATTCAAAGGTGATACTAAGTCAAATCAATCTAATAGTTTATTTGGTGATATTTCCGTAAATGTTATGCGGGTATTACCTAATGGTAATTTAGTGATCCGTGGTGAAAAATGGCTGACTTTAAACTCCGGCGAAGAATTTATTCGTTTGGAAGGTCTTGTTCGCCCGCAAGATGTTACTGCAGATAATACTGTGACCTCTAACAGAATCGCAAATGCGCGTATTCAGTATTCTGGTAAAGGGCAAATGCAAGAGACTCAAACGGCAGGATGGTTAACTCGATTCTTCACTAGCTCTCTGTTCCCTTTTTAAAGGATGTTGATATGAATAGCTTGAAAGCGTTGCTGTGTATATGTTTATTAGCTTGGCATTCTATTGCTAGCGCTGAACGTATCAAGGATGTCTCAATGGTTGAAGGTGTTCGCTCAAACCAGTTAGTTGGTTATGGTCTGGTAGTAGGTTTACCTGGCACCGGTGAGCAAAGTCGTTTTACTGAACAAAGTTTTAAAGCCATGCTAAATAGTTTTGGTATTACCATGGCATCGAATTTAAAACCCAAAATCAAAAATGTAGCAGCGGTTGCTGTGCATGCAGAATTACCTGCATTTAGAAAGCCAGGGCAGACAATCGATATTACTGTATCGTCAATTGGTAGTGCGGGTAGCTTACGTGGTGGAACATTACTACAAACCTTTTTGAAAGGGGTTGATGGAAATACTTATGCTATCGCGCAAGGTAGTCTAATTGTTGGCGGGTTAGGTGTCGAAGGAGCTGATGGTAGTAAGATCGTAATGAACACGCCCACGGTAGGACGTATTCCAAATGGCGCAACGGTTGAACGGGCAATTAAAAGTCCTTTTATGCAAGGTGATTACATAACTTTTAATTTAAATCGTCCTGATTTCACTACTGCTAAACGTTTGGAGCAAACCATTAATGAGCTTATCGGCCCAGACAGTGCACATGCCCTTGATGCCGCTTCAATTCGTGTTATTGCCCCGCGTGATGCGTCGCAGCGTGTTGCTTATTTGTCTACGCTTGAAAACTTAGAGTTTAAACCTGCCGATACTTCGGCAAAAATTATTGTAAATTCACGCACTGGCACCATAGTGATCGGCAAAAACGTGCGGTTACAAGCGGCGGCAATTACCCATGGTGGTCTTACCGTTACGATCGCAGAACAGCAAAATGTATCGCAGCCTAACGCATTAAGTGAGGGGGAAACTGCCGTTACTAATCAAAGTATTATTGATGTTAACGAAGATGATTCTCGGGCCTTTGTATTTAACCCCGGTGTTAGCCTTGACGATTTAGTGCGCGCAATTAACGAAGTTGGAGCAGCGCCTGGTGACTTAATGGCGATACTAGAAGCATTAAAAGAAGCGGGTGCCATTAGCGGTCAACTCGTGGTTATTTAAACCATATTGACCCCCTAAGTTTGCGTTAACTTGCATTTAGGGGGCCTTGACTTGCATAATTAATCAACGCTTTTATACTTTCGCAAACTCGCAAACTCGCATTGGCTTAATTATTGCATTGTTAATACTATTATTAATCACTGTGTCAAATTGCTGATGGATACTAATCATCTCGATAAACAAAACTTCTTTGATTTAGGCAATCTCAATACATTACGTCAAGATGCCTTAAAAAGTGGTGCCTCGCCTGAAGCATCAAAAGAAGCGCTAAAAAAAGCAGCGGCACAATTTGAATCTATTTTTACGCAAATGCTTTTAAAAAGTATGCGTAAAGCAAACGAAGCGTTTGAAGACGAAGACAGCCCTTTTAACTCCAGTGGAGTAAAGTTTTTTGAAGAAATGCATGATCAACAGTTATCGGTTGATTTATCTTCAAAAGGTTCATTGGGCTTAGCCGATCTCATAGTGCAACAACTCTCTCCTGACGGGAAAAAATTTACCCCTAGTTCAGTGCTGCGCACCGTCGATGATTTTACCAGTGATCAACGTGCAACCAGCAAGAATGCTGATAAGGCGGCTGACACTCAGGCTGTCAATAGCAGCTCATCAACAGCGCAAAAACCTCAGTTTGAAAATGCAGAAGATTTTATCAGTAGTGTTTGGGAACATGCCAAAACAGCTGCTGAGAAAATTGGTTTGAACCCCGCTGTGATGGTTGCACAAGCAGCTCTTGAGACTGGCTGGGGGAAACATATCATTAATAAAAGTGATGGTAATAGCAGCTTTAATTTATTCAATATTAAATCAGATAAAAGCTGGCAAGGTGAGAAAGCCAACAAAATGACGCTTGAATTTGAGCAAGGCACACCAGTTAAAAAACAAGCTAGTTTTCGTGCATATGATTCTATTAAAGAGAGTGTGAATGACTTTGTGCAGTTTTTGATAGAAAACCCACGTTACCAAGAAGCGCTACAAAATACCGCAAAACCGGCTGCCTTTTTAGATTCATTACAAAAAGCTGGTTATGCCACTGACCCCAATTACGCTGACAAAATTAAGCAAGTGCTAAACCACACAGAGCTTAAGACATTGGCGACATCATTGGTTCGCCAAGGAGTAAATTAACATGTCGTTTAACTTATTTGACATTGCAAGCTCAGGAGTTCGAGCTAGCTCTGAGTTACTGCAAACCACCAGTAAGAACATTACCAATGTTAATACGGTAGGTTATGTACGCGAGCGTACAGAGCATATGACCATGATTGATAACCAAGTCGGTCGTGGAGAAACCTATCGTTTATTAAATGAGTTTGCACAAAAGCAACTCAATCGTGATACCTCAAATAAAACCTTTTTCGACCAATTTGTGACTGAGGCTGGCCGGGTTGATAGTTTGTTTTCTCAAGAATCCAATAGTCTATCGACTAGTATGAATTCGTTATTCAATAATGTGCAGGAAAGTTTAAATCAGCCATCATCCTCAGTTGCACGATCGCTCGTAATGACGGATGCAAAAAATTTGATTGATCAAATGGATCGCTTATCAGGCATTGTATTTAATCAAAAAAATATCGTGAATGATCAGTTAGAAATATTTTCTGATGAAGCGAATACATTAATTCAAAATATTAGCAGCTTGAATAAGCAAATAGCTACCGTAAATGGTACGCGTAACGAGGCAAACTCAAGCACCACGTACAACGAAAGAGACCTTGCTATTCGTAAGTTATCGGAATTAATTGATGTAGAGACACTTGATGGCCCCAACGGTGAAAAGCTCGTATTTATGGGCACCGGCGAATCATTAGTAATGCAAGATGGCGCATTTAATTTATTTTCGATGGCGGGCGATCCTGATCCTAATTTTAAAGAATTACATTTAGACATAGATGGCGGCAAAGCTGTGCCGCTTGATGTTGATGTGACTAAGCTTAAAGGTAAAATTGGCGGATTATTAGCATTTCGTGATGACATTTTAGTGCCAGCACAAAACCAACTTGGCCAAATGGGGCTTGCGATTGCTGATGCTTTTAATCAACAAAACCGTTTAGGAATGGACGGTAATGGCGAGCTCGGTGGTGATATTTTTACAATCCCA
Source organism: Pseudoalteromonas sp. SR44-5 (assembly GCF_014163675.1). Taxonomy (NCBI): domain Bacteria; kingdom Pseudomonadati; phylum Pseudomonadota; class Gammaproteobacteria; order Alteromonadales; family Pseudoalteromonadaceae; genus Pseudoalteromonas; species Pseudoalteromonas sp. SR44-5. The sequence goes on along the minus strand of NZ_JACJDT010000014.1, from coordinate 92,441 downwards.
ACGATTGGCGGTCACGCTTATCAAGCCAATACAGGCAATTCAAGCATAACGGCTACCTTAGAACCAGGTAAAGGCAGTGAAATTCCTGCCAGTGACTTTATTGTTACTTATACCAGTGGCACAACGGTAGAAATACAACCGGTCGATAATAAAGGTGAACCATTAGGCTCTCCCTCAACCGCCAATATAGTTGCTGGCGTTATTGATTCATCGACTATGACCGGTGGGGAATCTTTTGGTTTACAATTAAACGTTACAGGGACTGGTAATGTTGGCGATAAATTTGCAGTTAAACTGAATGCCGAGGCTGCATCGAGTTTAACACTGGCTACCGATAGACCAGAAGCGTTAGCGCTGGCTTCTCCAATTCGTACGGCAGATAATATAAACAATACAGGTAATGGCAATATATCAGCAGGGACTGTTACTAGTGTGACTTCGGGTGGCTTTACAGCCACGACGCCTCCGGATCTAGCAAATGGTGATATCACGATAGTGAAAACCGCTAATGCTAATGAATATACAATTACAGACAATAACGGCAGCTCGACTTTTACGATTACTCCACCTGCTAAAAATCTACTAGAGCAAGCTGGCCCTCCTTATGATAGTTACGGTTTTGATTTTGATATTGAAGGCACCACAGCGGTAGGTGATAGTTTTACACTGGAGTTTAATGAAGGTGGTTTTGACGATAACCGCAATGGCTTAATGTTAGCTGGGTTACAAAGTGGCGAGCTAGTGCGGCAAAATGTTACCACAACCGCATCGGCTGATAATCATAAAACATTTAATCAAGCCTATGCAGGGTTAGTTACTGATATTGGTGTTGTTACCAATCAAGCGAAGACCAATGGTGCTGCTTTTGAGGCATTAGCTCAACAGTCTGAAGCCTGGTATGAATCACTCTCGGGAGTTAACCTTGATGAAGAGGCTGCCAATTTATTGCGGTTTCAACAATCTTATGCGGCGTCTGCACAAGTGCTTTCAACAGCCCGTTCTATATTTGACACTTTACTTAATGCTGCGAGGTAATTATGCGTTTATCTAATAATTTGATGTATCAAAACAGTGTTAATTCGATTTTGAATAATCAGCAAAATGTCAATAAAGCACAAGAGCAAGTTAATACCCAAAAGCGAGTGCTTACAGCTTCAGATGATCCATCGGCAACAGCACGGGCGTTACTGTATACCGATCGTATACAAGCGAATGAGCAATACAGTAAAAACATTACCATGCTAACGAGTCGATTAAAGACTCAAGACAGTGTGCTTGAAAATATTAAAGGCTCACTTGAAAAAGCCTATACATTGGCAATTCAAGCAGGTAATGGTGTTTATACCGATATCGATCGTGAAGGTATTGCTGAAGAGATTAAATCTATACAAAGTAGTGTGCTTGATTTAATGAATGCTAAAACTGAAGATGGTAAGTATATATTTTCAGGCTATCAAGATAACACCCAAACCTATTCGCTTGATTCTTCAACTGGCAAATATGTTTATGGTGGCGACCAAGGCCAGCATAAAATTAAAGTAGCGGAAGGAGTTGAAATTAAATCCAGTGATAATGGGGTTGATACGTTTGAAAAGGTCAATGCCCGGTTGAATGTTGCCTCTAATGACGGCGTTGTTTCAGGAGGGATCACTAGCGCAAAAGTGTATGTACGCGAGCAAGCTCAGTTTGATGCTTTTCATAAAGCAAATTATAACGCTGATCCCGCAGCCGCGGCCGGAGCAAATACGTTTAATATTCTAACAACCCCAGGTACACCTAATACATATCAGGTTGAACAAGGTGGAAGTGTGATCAGCTCTGGCAGCTTTGAGGGATCAAAAATTAAATTTGCTGGGATGGAAATTGATATTAGCCCAGTTGCAAACGGGCAGGTAGACTTTACTTTAGAAGCGCCGAAAAAAGAAAATATTTTAAACACATTAAGCGATTTAATTGCTGGGTTAACTGACCCAACAATTAGTCAAGAAGATTATGACCAAGTATTGGCATCGGCCATGGTCCAAATCGATAACAGTAAAAATCAGGTCTCTTTAACACAGGCTGGTTTAGGTGGGCGGTTAAATACAGCTGAGAAAATCACGCAATCTAATAGTGATCTGGATGTAAATAATAAATCCTCCCGTGCAGATTTAATTGAACTTGATATGGCTGAGGCTATTACTGAACTCACGAAGCAAGAAACTGCACTGCAAGCGTCGCAGGCAACTTTTGGCCGCTTAGCTAAATTATCACTGTTCGATTACTTATAAGTAAGTTATAAGAACATCAAGAGTAAGGCAATATATTGCCTTACTCTCGTATTTTTCCAGCCTTTTAAGATCATCTCCTTACTATTTAACAGCTTAATAATTTCCTGAAGAAAAAGACCTGCACAATAATCCTTTTAGTTTTTTAATGAGCTTTATTAATTTAGTCACTATAAAATTCATTAAATTACATGAGCTTAAAAAATAATGGAAAAAAAATAAAAAAAAAGCTAAAGGATTTTTTTGCTAGACCGATAACTTAATTAACCAAGCAAAGCGTTGTAAATAACAACCACTGCTTAATCTAGTAAGTTTGAGAGTAAATGATAAGTTTACTTCTGGAGAGATATCATGGCTTTATATGTAAATACAAATGTTAGCGCGTTAAACGCACAAAGACAATTAAATAATTCTGGTAATGCACTGGATACATCATTCCAACGTTTATCATCAGGTTTTCGTATTAACAGTGCGAAAGATGATGCGGCAGGTCTACAAATTTCTGACCGTTTAACATCACAAATTAACGGTTTGAACCAAGGTAACCGTAACGCAAACGATGGTATTTCATTAGCACAAACAGCTGAGGGTGCATTAGATGAAGTAACATCAATGTTCCAACGTATCAGAACATTATCACAGCAAGCAGCAAATGGTTCAAATACTGATGAAGACCGTTTAGCGGTGCAAGAAGAGATTCGTTCATTATCTGAAGAAGTAAATCGTGTTGCAGCAGATACAACGTTTGGTGGTCAAAACCTTTTAGACGGTTCTTTCTCCGCGAATTTCCAAGTTGGCGCAGATGCTGTACAGAATATCAGCTTTAGTATGGCGTCAGTTGGCGGTACGGCTAACTCAATCGCTGGTAATAACGGTTTTACCATGTCAGGTATTGCAGGGGTTGCCAGTGCGGTAACAGGCGCAAGTTTAAGTGCTACAGCTGGAACAATTAGTTCGCAAGTAGGTTCATCAGCTGATGCTACAGGTTTTGCTGCGGTATTTACAGCAAGCGGCATAAGCGTATCTTCACAAGCGAATGCGCAAGCGGTAATGGCCGGCATGGATTCATTAATCGCGGTTGTTGATAAAAAACGCGCTGAGCTGGGTGCGGTACAAAATCGTTTTCAATCAACGATTCGTAACCAGTCAAATATTTCAGAAAACCTAAGTGCTGCAAAATCACGTATTAAAGATACAGACTTTGCGCAAGAAACTGCAAACTTAACAAAAATGCAGATTCTACAACAGGCTAGCCAAACAATTCTTAGTCAGGCTAATCAACGTCCACAGGCTGCATTAAGTCTTCTAGGATAATTGGTTGGAAATAGTCAATTAATTGACTAAGAATGTAGCGCCTTTGTTTAATGGGGTATTAACAAAGGCGCTGAAACGGATTGATAAAGCGGAGGCGCTTAAAAATCCTGTATTGTTCTAACATTTGTAAGAACATAATTGTTAAAGCACAAACTATGCCAATAGTAAGTGTTAGGCATACCCACTCTCAAACTTATCTTCAAAGGGCCTTATAGGCCCTTTTCTCGTTTTTTATAATTCAATGCAACTCTATCTATAAAGTTGGCCTAAAGATTGCTGAATACTTATTACGATTTAAATTAATCTGCAAAGTGGCAGTTTATTGCCCCCAGTCAACTTAACTTGACTGTAGTAACAGGTCACTTTGTCAAAATTCCACTCATTAAATTAAAGAGTGGCTTTAATTTGACAGATAAGAAGAGAGTTTATTATGGCTTTATTTGTAAATACGAATGTCAGCGCGCTTAATGCGCAAAGACAGCTTGAAAGAACTGGCAACGACTTAGATACTTCCTTTAAACGTTTATCATCTGGTCTGCGTATTAACAGCGCGGCGGATGATGCTGCTGGTTTACAAATATCGGATCGTTTGCAATCGCAAATCTTGGGTTTAAACCAAGGCAACCGTAATGCGAATGACGGTATCTCGCTGGCACAAACAGCTGAAGGTGCGCTTGATGAAATTACTTCTACATTTCAACGTATCCGAACACTTGCTCAGCAATCAGCAAATGGCTCTAATACAGATGAAGATAGGCTCGCTATCCAAGAAGAGATTAGACAGTTATCTGATGAGGTTAACCGAATTGCCACGGACACTACATTCGGTGGTCAAAATTTATTGGATGGCTCTTATTCTGCAAGCTTTCAGGTTGGTGCTGATGCTGTACAGACTATTGGTTTTAGTATGCAGTCTGTTGGCGATACAGCTAATTCTCTTGCTGCTAATGGTGGTTTTACTATATCAGGTGTTGCCGGTGTTGCTTCAGCCGTGGGTGGTAAAGCACTTTCAACGCTCGCAGCTAATGTAAGCTCAGTTGATGGCGCAACGGCATCAACAACATTAGATTTTTCTTCTGTATTTACAGCTGCAGGTATTAGTGTGTCATCACAAGTAAATGCACAGGCTGTGTTTGCGGGTATGGATTCTCTAATAGCGGTGGTTGATAAAAAACGCGCTGAATTAGGTGCGGTACAAAACCGTTTTCAGTCGACAATACGAAATCAAGCTAATATTTCTGAAAATTTAGCCTCTGCTAAATCAAGAATTAAAGATGCTGATTTTGCAATGGAGACAGCTAACTTAACTAAAAACCAAATTTTACAACAAGCGAGCCAAACAATATTAGGCCAAGCAAATCAAAGGCCTCAGGCTGCATTAAGCTTGTTACAGGGTTAGAATAGTATAACGTTGTTAAAAATTTATAAATAAAGCTAAAGTTTCCGTTTTATCTGACGATAACTGACTTAGAGAACTAAAAATCTAGGACTCTCAGTCTGGAGTAATAACAGGGTAGGGGTATCCCGTTGTTATTCTATTTAAAATGATAAAGCGGAGGCTATTATGGCTTTATATGTAAATACTAATGTGAGTTCATTGAACGCACAACGCCAGTTGATGAAATCTGGTAACCAGCTCGATACATCCTTTCAACGTCTATCATCAGGTTTTCGCATTAATAGTGCAAAAGATGATGCTGCAGGCATGCAAATATCTAACCGTTTAACTAGTCAAATAAATGGTTTGAATCAAGGTAACCGAAATGCTAATGATGGGATCTCACTTGCGCAGACTGCTGAAGGCGCACTTGATGAGACTACGTCAATGTTCCAGCGTATTCGTACTCTTGCTCAACAAGCTTCAAACGGTTCAAATACAGATGAAGATCGTTTAGCAGTACAAGAAGAAATTCGTTCATTATCAGAAGAAGTGAATCGTGTTGCTGCAGATACAACATTTGGTGGTCAAAATCTCCTAGATGGTTCATTCTCAGCTAACTTCCAAGTTGGTGCTGATGCTGTACAGAATATTAGCTTTAGTATGGCTTCTGTTGGTGGCACTGCAAACTCGGTTGCGGGTAATAATGGCTTTACTATGTCAGGTATTGCAGGTGTAGCAAGTGCTGTGACAGGTGCAAGCTTAAGTGCTACTGCGGGAACAATTAGTTCACAGGTTGGTGCTTCAGCTGATAATACCGACTTTGCAACTGTATTTACAGCAAGTGGTATTAGTGTATCTTCTCAAGCTAACGCACAAGCGGTAATGGCTGGTATGGATGCAATGATTGCAGTAGTTGATAAAAAGCGTGCCGAACTCGGTGCTGTGCAAAATCGTTTTCAATCAACTATTCGTAACCAATCTAACATTTCAGAAAACTTGAGTGCTGCTAAGTCACGTATTAAAGATACTGATTTCGCTGCCGAAACAGCTAATTTGACTAAATCTCAAATATTACAACAAGCAAGCCAATCTATTTTGAGTCAAGCAAACCAGCGTCCACAAGTAGCATTATCGTTACTAGGCTAGACGGTTAATTAGGTCATTATTGAGATATTGTCTCGATAATGACTTATACTTTGTTTGTATTTTGAAGGAGAGCTATTATGGCTGACTTAGGTGGAATAATTAAATCGAGTGAAAACTTCACCGCTAATTCATCTTTTACAAATAAAAATGAGTTAAACGAAGCAAGTAAAAAAGCAACTGTTGAAAAAGCTGGTACAAAAATTGCTGGTAGAGAGCCCGCACTTGTTGATAATAGTCAGCAACTTGATTCTGAAAGTGAAAGAAAAGCACTGATCGACGAAGTGAAAGAAAACTTAGAGAAATTAAATAAATATATTCCTGTGACGGCAACAAATTTAAAATTTGAATTTGATGAGCAGGGTGATCCACCAATAATTAAAGTGTTTGATAAAACAAGCGAAGAAGTTATTCGTGAAATTCCAACTGAAGAGTTTAGAGAAGTTGCTAAAGCTTTAGATGAATTTGCCGATAAACTAACTAACAAAGGTTTGTTACTAAATCAAACTGTATAATATTTTTTGGAACAGATAGTAGGAGAGAAGTATGCCACTTATAACATCCGCAGGTATTGGATCTGGGCTGGATCTCGAAAGTATCATTAAAGCATCTGTTGATGCCGAAAATGTTCCAAAAATGAATGCCTTTGCAAAAAAGGACAAGTCGTTAGAAGTTGAATTATCTTCAATCGGAGAGATCAAGTCTGCGTTATCCAAGCTACAAGACACAATAAAAAAGCTAGCAGATCCTGATAATTTTAATAAACGCATAGCCAATATTAGCCAACCTACTAGTGACGACGGCGATTTAATTGCTGTTACACCGACAAAAGATATTACGCCTGGTAATTTTAAAATTGAAGTTTTAGCACTTGCTCAAGGCAGTCGCGCGACATCAAATGCTGGTTTGTTTACGGCAACGGATGATGTGGTTACTGCTTCTGGAGGCACCTTGTCATTTGCTGCTGGAGACAAAAGCTTTGATCTAACTCTCGATGCAGGTGCGACATTAGCTGATTTGCGTGACGCAATTAATGACTCGGATGATAATTTTGGTGTAACAGCAAATATAATAAATACTGGTACAGAGTCAAAGTTGGTTCTTACTTCAAGTGTAAGTGGCGCTAATAATGACTTGGTAATCACCAATGATAATGCTGAGCTTGATAATGTATCCACTGATGCTAATGGTGGAGCTCCTAATAGCGGTGGTATTGGTATAGCAGATGAAAATAAAGCAAAAAGCGCAGTAATTAAAGTTGATGGTATTGAGATTACCAATGACACCAATACGTTTAAAGATGCTGTACAAGATATGACGATCACCGCTAAACGACAAAGCGTTGATGGAGAGACGGCAAAGTTGGCTGTTAGCTATGACCGTGAGAGCGTTACAACATTAATTGATGAATTTATTGCTAATTATAACAATGCTATAGGGCAGTTAGGTCTGCAATCGAGAGTCGGAAAACCTTTAAATAGCGATGCAACCATTCGTACTTTGAGCTCACAAATGGTCAATATGCTTTCTACAAATTTAACGGATGCAGGGCCTTTCACAAGTATTTTTGATATTGGCTTGGGTGTTGATAAGAAAGGTTATCTAGAAAAATCAACTTTAGTCCGCAGTTTAAATACAGCAATGGATGAAAATTTTGATGATATCGGAAAGGCTTTTGCTGGTGAAAATGGTGTTGCTAAACAGTTCGAATCTTTTTTAGATAATTACGTAAGTTCAAAAGGCATTTTAAAGCAAAGAGAAGATAATTTAAATACACAGGTCACTGATTTAGAAGATGATGTACTAAAGCATGAATTTAGAATGACCGAATTAGAAAGTAGGCTTAGAAAGCAATATGCGGGTTTAGATGTGTTACTGGCGCAAATGCAATCAACACAACAGTACTTAGGAGCGCAGCTTGCGAGCTTACCTGGATTTACAAGAAACAAATCATAAATTAATTTTGATTTAAAAGGGTTTTAATATGTATAACGCCAAAGTAAAAAATTATCAGAAAGAAGCACTCAAGACCCGTGTTGCCGGTGCTGATCGCTATGAAATAATTCAAATGTTAATGGCGGGTGCGATTGAAAAAATGGTGATGTCTAAAGTTGCTATTGAAAGAAAACATATGGAAGCGAAGGCCGAACATTTATCTAAAGCGACTGCTATTATTGAAGCCTTAAGGGGCTGTTTAGATTTTAAAGTTGGTGGTGAAGTGACTGATAATTTATATGCACTTTATTCTTATATGATAGATCGCTTAGTTGATGCAACAATAAAAAATGATCCTGCAATTGTTGAAGAAGTATCTAATTTATTAAAAGAAATAAAGTCTGCTTGGGATGCTATTCCTCATGACGTTCGAGAAAAAACACTTAGTGAAAATGGTATAGATGCTAATGTCGGCTAGTTTATTGTCTCAGTTAGCCCCCGATTTGTCTGTAATTAATCAATATTTAGCTGAAGGTGATATAGAGTCAGCTCAAAGCAAGTTACTATTAATTGATAGAACATTGAAAGCACTCTTTACCTCACCTGAGAACCTCAGCGAAAACGATGTGTTATTTTTATCGGATTTTTCAATCAAATTGAATACTACGGTATTAGAAATAAGCCTCAAAAAACAGCAGGCTGCAAAAGAACTTGGTATTCATATTAATACGCAAAAAAAAATAAATGTGTATAAAAATATCAAGTAGGTAACCGACATGATAAAGAATATAGATATTAATAACGAGCTTGAGCACATCTCAGAAAAACTTGAAAAAACTATAAAACATCAAGAAAGAGAGGCGATTTTTGCTACAGAAGCAAATGAGCGATTTGAAAAGAATTTTGAGTGTTTTTCTGAGTTTTTCCCTGATATAGCAATAGCAATAAAAAACTTTAAAACCAAAGATGACTTTTGCTTACATGTTACAGAGTCCGGGCATGGTAATTTTATACCAAGTGGTGGAAATACTTTACTTTATTCACAAGACCCCATTACTCAAACTGAAAAACAAATACAGGCACAAAGAGAAAGGCCCGTATTTAGTTTAACTGACTACACTGGTTATCCTGAAGATGATGACGATACCCGTATTCACTCTCGATATATGGTAAAGTTAACTCGCTTTATGAAAAAAGTCAGAGCCGAAAGTAAACCTGTAGTTCGTAACTTACCATCTTCATTTCCTTCCGCAGTTATTTTTGGTATCGGGCTAGGTTATCATGTTCCGCTTCTTTTGGAAGATACTCAATTTGACTATATATTTTTAGTTGAACCAGATTTTGAACAATTTTTTGCGAGTTTATTTTGCACTGATTGGTTTGAAATTATAAAAAAAATTGATTCCAATGGAGGGTGCTTGTTTTTTCATTTAGGTGTTGATCATAAATCATTTATAATTGACCTTGAAAAAATAGCCGAAGACATTGGTGCATTTTCCTTAGTGCGCAGTTTTTGCTATCAGCATACACCCGGTACAGAACTAAATATTTTGATTAAGCAGTGGAGTGAAGATTACTTCCGTTTTCAGTTTGGTCATGGGTTTTACAACGATGCAATAACTGGGCTTGCTCATAGTATCCATCATATTCGAAATAAAGCTGCGTTACTAACGAAGACGACCCAGGAAATAGACTTTGATACACCTATATTTATTGTTGGTAATGGTCCATCTCTGGATGAAGCTGAAGTATTTTTAAAAAATAACCATCAAAAAGGGATCGTAATCGCTGCGGGAACCGCCATAGCGTCATTATATAAGAAGGGTATCCCAGTTGACTTTCATGTGTTAGTTGAACGTCCATATTCGAACTATAAAATTTTTGGTGATATTTTCCCTGCTGATGAATACAAAAAAGTGAACTTGCTGGGCCTTAATACTTTATATCCTGATACGAATAAACGTTATAAATGGGCAGGAATAGCGGGAAAAGGTAATGAGGCGGGAACATGTTTAATGGACGTTATATCTCAAGTTCATTTGTCCCAAATTTTACCATTGATCCCTTACTGTAATCCTGTTGTTGCAAATGCAGCCCTTTCGTTTTTACTTCATATGGGATTTAGAAATATCTATCTTTTTGGTATTGATAACGGTAAACAGCCATCAGGCTCACATCACAGTAAAGATAGTATTTACAAAGTAAATAATGATGATGATTCAGAGGGGTACGGTAGTTTAGAGTTCAATGGTCGATTGATTGAAGGTAATTTGGGTGGCCATGTTGTTTCAAATGATCTCTTTCTTGTGGCTCATGCGCAGTTAGAAAAGCTTCTAAGTCTTTACAAAGTGAATAACTGCATAAATGTAGGAAACGGTGCAAAACTTCAAGGTGCTATTCCTACTGCAGCAGATAATTTAATTGATATTGAAAAAGAGATTGATAAAGAGTTGGTTATCAGCAATATCAAGAATAATTATTTTACAGTATTACCTGTTGATGATGTAGAAGATAGATTGATTGCAGTGGATAGACTTCAGGATATTTGCGAGCATCTACTCTCAATTATTGATGAAGATATTACAAGTCGTAGTATTGCTGCTAAGCAATTACAGCGTCAAGCTAGGTATGTTTACTCTTTAAGAAATACTAGCTTAGGGCATATATTTCATATAATAAAAGGCGCGCTCTTATATTATCACTGCCCGATGATTACGCTTTTGTATCAATATGAAGACGAAGTATTTTGTTTAGAAAAATATAAACAGCTAAATAAGTTATGGAAATGTTATATCCAAGAGATAATGGCTGATTATAAAATCCACTATGATGAAAAATGTGACTTAGGAAAGGAATAAAGTGACAGATTACCAAGAATCAGAGGCTTTCTACAATGAGTTATTTGATGAACTTTTCCCTATTCTTCGTTCTATAACAGGTCCAGGCTTACGACAAAGTTATAGTATTCTCTCGCGGTATATGCCGCTTAATATTTCTTCTATTGCTTCTGGTGAAAAAATATTTGATTGGACTGTACCTAAGGAGTGGCATTGTGAAGATGCTTATTTATTAGGGCCTGATGGAGAGAAAATTGCTGATATGCAGCGATTGAATATTGAGGTCGTTAATTACTCAGAATCTGTAGAAAGAGAGCTTAGCCTTGAAGAGCTTCAAAAGCACTTATATAGCCTACCTGAGCAGCCAACGGCAATCCCTTATGTTACTAGCTACTATAAAAAGCGTTGGGGTTTTTGTATCGCTCATGAAATACGTGAACAACTTAAAGAGGGAACATACAAAGCTGTAATTAAGAGTCAGTTTGTAGATGGTTCGTTGGATATCGCCCAATCAGTTTTAAATGGTGAATCAAAACAAGAAGTATTACTAAGTTCATATCTATGTCATCCATCAATGGCGAATAATGAGCTGAGCGGCCCTTTAGTTCTTTTAGGCTTATTTAATCGTATTAAAAAATGGCCAAAACGTCGTTACTCCTACCGTTTTGCATTACACCCTGAAACAATAGGTAGTTTAGGATTGCTTCATTTAATGGGGGAGCATTTTACTGCAAACATGGTTTCTGGACTGGTTATTAATTGTATGGGTGGAGAACCTGAAAAATTAGTTTTTAAACATAGTCGGAATGATAATGGTATGCTAGATAAACTTTTATATCATCTAAATCAACATGATTATAACCATGAAAACATACAATTTAGTCCTTTAAGTGGTTCTGATGAAAGGCAATATAATTCTCCCGGCTTTCAATTGCCAGTGTGCTGTGTCAGCCGTAGTTTTCATTCTGGCTACCACCAGTATCATACTTCCCTTGATACTAAAGCGTTTATGGGAATAAAACCACTGCTTGATAGTATTGATAAATTAGAGAAAATATTTTTGGCGTTTGAACAAGCTGCGACTTTTGAGAATACACTACCTTTTGGTGAACCTAACTTAGGTAGTAAAGGGTTGTATCCAACGTTAAGTTTTTTTAGTAAAGAGCGTGTAAGCCAACTCGATGAGCTTAATCACATTAAGATGTTATTAAATTATAGTGATGGAGAGCACGACTCTATTGATATTGCGGATAAATATGGATGCAGTGTTTTAGATATGGCGTCTGCAATTGACAAGCTAGAGCAACAAACACTCTTGGTCATGAAGTGAAATGGGTAATTGGCAGAATATTTATCAGCAGGGCAGGCAATTAAATAAATACCCTTATGATGCAATCGTATCATTGGTGATGCGATTAAGGCACACTAATTCAAGTTTAAGCGCATTAGAGTTAGGCTGTGGTGCTGGAAATAATATCGTTTTTATGGCTGAAGAGGGAGTTGATGTTGCTGGTATTGATATATCTTCAGTTGCTTTAGATTTTGCTCAAGAGCGTCTAACAAGGTTACAACTTAAAGCTGATTTAGTTAATGGTCATTTTACTCAGTTACCTTGGCAAGATAATTCGTTCGACTTAGTGATAGACAGAAGCGCTTTAAACTGTGTTCCTCGCTCAGATATTTTAGTTGCCCTTAGTGAATCTTACCGAGTGTTAAAACCAGGCGGTTGTATATTTTCTATTATGTATGCTGATACTCATCCTGCATTTATAAACTCAGGATATCAGCATGATGGGTTTGCGCGACAATTTTCGCCGGATTATTTCTCTGACATTGATGGCCTATTTTTTGCTTCTAAAGCAGATGTTTGCGAACTATTCAGTAAATTTGCAATAACGCAGCAATCGTATGATGTTTCTTATGATCAGAACGATAAGATCACTTCTGCACAAAGAAGTATCGTTGCATATAAATAATCTATTGCTCAAATTACGTAATCATGAGTGGTTATTATATAGCTACTACTTAGTAGTTTCTGGAGAATTATTATGCGAGATTCAGCTATCGTTGTTGGTGGTGGGGTATGTGGTTTAATGGCGGCATTACTGCTCAAACAGTCTTTTAAAAAAGTTACAATAATTGAGCAAAGTGAGCGTGTTGGGGGATTATTTCGTTCTATAAAAGATGAGTTAGGTGCATATTATGATATGGGATCACATATACCGAACGCAACGGGCATAGAAGCGCTTGATACTCTGTTATTTGGCGAGCTAGAAAATCGTGATTACTATTGGCATGTAATAGAAAAGTTGCAATCTGGTAATTACTTTGCCGATGAATGGGATTTAAACTCTCCGTTTCCAGATAGTCACAAACTGCCAAGCGAAGAGTATTATCAAGGTTGTGCTGAGCTTATTCAAGCAACCTCTTCTAGTGGCAGTTCGCTTATACTCCCTTATTGCGAAGAAACATTAGGCAAGACGTTTACCCAGCATATTATTAAACCAATTCTGTATAAGCTCTATGGTAAACATACAGATTTAAATACATTAACGGTCGCAGCAGGACTATTTGGCTTTACTCGCATTCTTGCTTTTGAGCCCGATGTTGCAAATGCACTGAAAAATATTCCTACTTTTGATGCTAAAATTGGATATCAAACGCAAGCGCATTTTCATGAAAGACAAACCAAAGACAACTCAAAAACTCCAAATTACTTTTATCCATTAGAAAATAAAGGCATTGAGTCTTGGGTTGAGTATTTAGTAACTAAAGTTAAAAGCGCTGGAGTTGAGGTTGTACTTTCTTCATCAATAGAGAAGATAGAGACTAATGGACGGCAGATCACGGGAGTAAAGCTTACTAATAAAGCAGAAATCCTTGAGTGTCAGTTGTTATTTTGGAGTGCTCCTCCGTTTATTGCCTTAAAAGCATTAGGCTTACCTTTAGTTTATAACAAGCCAGAACTGAGAACTGCTATTGTATTTCATTTGAATTTTGACTTGCCTTTACTTGATCAAAAATCGCATTATCTATGGGTGTGGGATCATCAAACGGATATATTTAGGTTGACGTTATACCCTAACCTCAGCACTAAAAGTCAGCATGCGAACTTGTCGGCAGAAATATTATGCAGGCCAGAAGAGGTGGAGCAGTATGACGTGGATGAAATTGTGAATACATTAAAGAAAATGCAAGTTGTCGGCCAAGATGCTACATGTATCAGTCATATTAAACAGGTCATACATGGCACTTTTCCTGTGCCAACTTTAGAATTTGAAAAAAATAATCAAGCTAATTTTGATACATTAAAAAACAGTGTCGATAATATAATTATTTCAGGCAGATCAGGCGGTAAACAATGGCGACAAGCTGATGTACTTGTTGCCGCATATAACGATATAAACAATTATTTATCGACAGAATAAGAGACTTCTTTTCCATTATCAAAACGATATAGTTCAGATGGGTTACAGTTAAGCAATGCAAATTGGTTATCAGCAACAAAGTCTTTTACAAAATGATAAAGTGCTTTCATCTTTATTGTATAGATAAATGATCTTCCAAGTTGGGCTTGTTTCATAATCCCTGAGTTTAATAATGCAGCTTCTAACTTGGAATAGTCTTCCCTGTAGGCATTATTTATAGGAAAGCAAAAGTGGTAAAAAGTACCGTTAGCCTCTTCTCCATTTGTGAGCGTTGTCACACCGGTAAAAGGTTTATTAAACCGGTATTTTAATCCTAACATTGCTTCTATTTGAACAATCACCGTGGCGACTCTAAGGCCAATGCCTTGCAGTACAAGCACTGTATCTTGTTCTATTAACCTACTAAACGTTGAGTTTTCTGCAAAGGCATAATATTCAGGTTTTTTGGGTAAACAGATTTTTGCCACATCAGGCCCTAAACCGCAGATTGAGAACATAGGGTGCCCTGAGCGTACTACATTTGGTTGTTGTCGAAACCACTCAGGCCAATACCCTAAGACACATTCTTGTGAGCGCAAATCTTCTTTGCGACTGCGTGGGAATTGATAATTAAAGGCTGGCATAAATATATTACCGTTATCACCAATTGCAGTTTTAAAGCTGTTTAGAAACGCCTCAGGCACTTCTTTTACTGAGTGATTTTCTATAGCGCCAAGTGTAAATAATGAAGAGTGTATAAACACACTATCATTCATGTTGATACCAACTGAATGTAATGTTGCAATAATTTGTTCTTGGCTGATACTTCTCACAAAAAGTCCTCATTGCCGAAAGCTGCTTTCACTTCGTCGTAGATAGTGTCAATTCTTTTTGAAAAAGCGGGATCTTTCCACGGCTTGCCTGACAGAATCATCCATTCATATTTAGCAATAAACTTTTTTTTCTGTGATTCATCTAAGGTATCAATAAAGCCCCCCATTTTTTCTTTGAGGCGGTCTACAAGCTCCTTCAAACACCTAAAGATAAAAACTACTTCAGGGTCACGTAATAGTGGTTTCATAGAAACTGTAAGTTCACGTTTCAACTTTATGGCTTGCTCTCTAACCAGCGTACATTTATGGTTATTATCAGGATCACGGTAAAAAAGATCCATTAAAGCGGAATACTCAAAGTCAATAACAGTACCAAACGCATCTACTATAGGGAAATAGGGATATATTCTGCAAACTAAGGGTCTGTGTCCATGAGGTTCACATAAACCACCACACTGACAAGAGAGCAAGTAGATACTGAAGCTTTTACCGTTTGAAAGCGTAAATGTGCGCTTTTTTGCTGGTGTAGTAATGTTTTTAATACCACCAATTGATTTATAGTACTCATACTCATTTTCAAGAAGAGGTAAAGATACACCGCTTTTGTCTAGGATATTAAAATGCTCTCCGTAAAAATTTTTACAGCAGTAACCACCGCATGTTTTCCAACACTCAGGAGCATTTACATATTCCGTATTATATATTTCTTGCCAGTTCACTTTGTTAGGCATTAGTAGACTCACTAAGTAGCTTTATTAGGCCACTGTAAGATGTAAATTGCACAGGGTCTGCTTCTTCAAAATCAATATCAAGATTTAAGCTGTTTTCTATTTCCATCAACATACTAATAAAATCAAGTGAATCTAAAAGACCTGAACTTATTAAACTATCCTGTTTATTCAATGATACGAGTATTTGCTCACCATGCTTTTCTATTAATTTATTATTGATAGCTTGTTCAATCGAATTTGTTAAGCTCATTATTTCTCCGTCATGGTATGTAGGGCGCTCTTATCAATTTTACCATTACTATTTAGTGGCATGGAATCGATCCATATAATCTTTTTGGGCACCATATAAAGTGGCAGCTGTTGCTTTAAGTAATCAATCAGTGTTTGCTCACTTTCTTTATCGGCTGGATTACAAATAAATAAAGTCAAACTTTGAGGTTGTTGTATTGGCGTTGCTATAGCCTGTACCAAAGGGTTTGATAAAAAATTTTGTGCTAGTGTATTTACTTCGGATAGCTCAACGCGGTATCCCTGGATTTTAACTTGGTCATCTACACGGCTAATATAGTGAAATACTCCTTGAGCATCACGCTTTACGAGATCACCACTTCGATAATGGGTAATGTTATTTGTTTTAATTAAACATTGCTGAGTTTTAATATTGTCATTTAAATACCCAGAAAATACTTGAGGCCCCGAAATCAAAAGCTCACCTTGTGCATCTAAATCAAAGCTCATGTTTTTAAGTGCTTTACCCAGGGGAATATAGCTACTATCACTATCATCATTACAATCAAATACATATCTACTGCATGCTATTGTAGCCTCAGTTGGTCCGTATAAATTAATAACCTTGCTGTTTGGTGCTGCTTTTTGCCATTGCAGAGCGAGTGTTCTAGGTAAGGGCTCACCACAAAACTGACTCACACGAAGGCTAGGATAGGCATCATTTTTAAGCATTCCTAGTTTAGCCATAATTGATGCAGTAGAAGGGACACTAAACCACACTGTAAGCCCGTGTTGTTTAATGAATTTACCTGGCGCAAATATAGCGGTTTCAGGCACTACATAAAGACAAGCACCTTGCAGCCAAGTAACAAATATATCATGCATGCTTAGATCAAACGTTGGATCAAATACTTGGCTTACCTTATCTGTATTACTGAGGGGTAAAGACTCACACATAGTATCAAGATAAGACTTAAGATTCGCAATGCTAATAGGCACACCTTTTGGTGAGCCTGTAGAACCTGAAGTAAATAAAACATAAGCGATATTGGATAGGCTGCGAGCTTGTAGTGATTTAGTTGATACAATGCTTTTATTGACTATATCGTCCAAACATACAAATACTCTATCTGGGAGTGCTTTTATTAATGCTTGGCTGATCGACAAATATTTTTTACTGTATAAAACATACTTTAAGTTGCCTTGCTTTATGATAGAAGCCAATCTAGCTATTGGCAGTTTTACCCCAAGTGGTATAAATGTTCGTGAATCTAAAGCGCAGGCAAGTACGGCGCTATAATAGTGAGTATCTCGGTAACTTAAAATTCCAACTTGCTCAGCTTCACTTATTTCGCTCGTGTTAATATTATTAGCGTAACTTGCAAGCTGTTTATAAGTAATGTATTGATTATCAACAAAAATTGCAGGAAGTTTTGCATGGCTTGCAATGCTGTTTTTAAGTTTTTCAGATAACTTCACTTTATATCCTAGTTTTTATTTATCTTAATATTAAGCAGGTTTGTTGATAGCCAGCAATTCAGTTTGAAGTTTATTATAAGCTTGTGGAGTGCCTATATCTATATATCTCAGATGGGTTTTATAGCTATAAAGACTGCCCAATAATAAAGGCACCATGTCGTGGCTAATTTCATAGAAGCTTTCCTGTTTAAAGTGTGAAAAGTATTTTTCATACACTCCTGCGGAGAATAAAAACAATGCCCCGCTTGCTAGGTTACTTGGTGGATTGGATACTTTTTCATGAAACCTTTGGATTGAAGCGTCTGAATCAAGTTCAACAATACCACATGAGGAGGGAGAAGCAGATTCAAAAAGTAAAAGCGTAGCATCACACTTTTTGGGCCTTTTTGAATGGGCTTCTACAAAATTAGTAAGGGTATCTTCGCAATAGTTATCAGCATGAATGACCATTGTGGGACTACAATGCCAAAACTCTTTATTACTAATCAAAGTGCCGCCTGTACCGAGTAACTTTTTCTCTCTAACGATTGTTATTTTATTACGGTATTCGGACTTTGACACAAACTCTTCTACTTGTTCAGCGAAATAGTGCACATTAATGAGTATGTCGCTGACACCAAGTTTATCGAGCTTTTCTAGCCAATAAGCCAATAAAGGCTTGCCTTTAATAGGCACTAAACATTTTGGAATTGTATTAGTCAAAGGTTTTAACCGAGTGCCTAACCCTGCTGCAAGCAATATTGCTTTCATATATTTTTGAATGACTCCAGTACTCGTTGCTGTAGCGTGTTGAAGGACAGTGGCTGATTTCCGAGAGTATCTACTTGGCAAGCGGCTGCAATACTTGCAATATAAAAAGCTTGCCAAGGTGTCGCACCTGAGCACAATGCCAGGCTACTGGCAGCTAAGAAGCAATCACCAGCTCCCGCAGGATCAACCGCATTACGGTTAATCGCAGGAAGCATATCATTTTCCCATTGGCCGTTTTGATCTGGTAGATGGATAAAAATACCTTCTCCTGCGAGGGTAATAACTAAAGACGTTGGATTTGCTTTTTCGCAAAGTTTTTGGGCCAATATAGGTAGACCATCATCAATATTATTCAATGCTACGCGTACTTCTTTTTCTGTTGGTGTTATTAGCATCATATCTTTATAACGGGCAATGTCACCAACTTGAGAAGATGTTTGGCTGTCTGCGACAACACGTACATTGTTTTCTTTGCATAAAGCAATGACTTTATCGACCAGAGTTTGAGGTAATAATCCATAATTAAAATCAGAAAATACCAGTAAATCGAAGTTGTTAATACTACTTTCAAGTTGCATGTATAAATCTGTTTGAATTTCTTTAGAAATTTTATGCTGTCGAACTTGATTGACCCTTAGAAGTGTTTTATTGCCAGCTCTATATCGTGATTTTAATGGTGTTGGGCGACTGCCATCATCGAAAAGTATAGTATCAATATTGTATGCGTTAATATGATTTTTTACGTAATCAGCTTTATCATCTTTGCCAAGTACCGAGAAAAGCGTAACTTGATTAGCTCCTAGCCCTTTTATATGACCTGCTGTAATTGCTGCTCCGCCTAAAAATGTATCCGTTCTATCTGGTGTCATCACTATGGTAGGATCCTCCTGAGATAAGCCTACCGCAGTACCTTGGATATATTCATCGACGATTATTTCGCCAATTACAGCAACACGGTTTTCACTAAATTGAGAAAATACCGTGTTGATTGATTGATAATTAAACTGATGCCTTGTTGCATAACTTTGGCATTTTTTATAATCAAAGTTATGACCATGGCTTATTGTTCTTGTAATATATTGTTCGGAATTAGATTCGAACTCACCAGAGCCAAAAATAAGCTTTCCTCCGTACATTTCAACAAGAGCATGCTCAGGATTGTGCCTACTTTCAAACTCTTTACCTTTCACGACAATATGAGGCTTGAGGCTCTTTACGGTTTCTGCTGGAGTTAAATCTGATAAAAATGCTTCATTCACACATTCGAGGGATTGAACCATCTCTAGGCGATGTTGTTCGTTTACCCGACTCTTTAACCCCATAGATTTGTCGCTGTTAACAGCAACAATTAGTTTATCACCACACTCTTTTGCAAAACGAAGTAAGCGAATGTGGCCAGGGTGTAAAATGTCAAAATTTCCTTGAACAAGGACTTGCTTATTCATACTTCAATATTCTCAAAAGTAATGATGGCTCTAGTAATTTCTCTTCGTTCGAGCGCCGATATTGCTTCATTG
The DNA here is from genome assembly GCF_014163675.1 of Pseudoalteromonas sp. SR44-5. NCBI lineage: Bacteria > Pseudomonadati > Pseudomonadota > Gammaproteobacteria > Alteromonadales > Pseudoalteromonadaceae > Pseudoalteromonas > Pseudoalteromonas sp. SR44-5. Next base: position 72,619 of record NZ_JACJDT010000014.1, on the reverse strand, counting down.
ATTTGATTCAAAGAATAGCGATGGCTTATCAAAGAATTAATAGATATTTCAAGTTTTTGAATAATATCTGCAATCGATTTTAAATCTTTGTCTGGATTACAATTACCTCCCCAAGTTCCAAAAATTTGCTTTCCACAAATTAGTTGATGAGGATCTAACTTTATAAAATCGCCAGTTTTTGGATGTGAGGCAAAATAGCATTTACCGCTGTTATGTATATTATTAAAAGCGAATTCTATGGTTTCACATAGTCCAGCACTCTCAATAGCATAATCAAAGCCGTTAGGGTGTTGCTCTTTGAGTAAAGCTAGGCTTGCTTCTTCATATAAATAAGCTTCATCGGCGCCTAGTTGTAGTGCTAAGTCACATTTAGATTGTTCAATATCTACAACTATGATTTTTTTTGGTCTGAAATGTTTAAGCATTAATAGTGCACTTATGCCTATACCACCTAGTCCGATTAATATCACATTACTATTAGAGTGTGGTTGTATCTGGTTAAGAACCATACCGGCTCCTGTGGGGAGGGCGCAACCGAGTAAAACAGCTAACTCATTTGAAATACCTTCAGGGCAAATGGTTACTCTATTCTCAGATATAACAGAGTACTCTGAAAAAGTCGTAACTGGACCTGCATTGATAATTTGACCCTCTTTGCTAATTATATGTGTCCCACCGGAATCGATTCCACTGCCTTTTAGCCAACCAAGAACGACACGATTTCCTTGTTTAACCTTGGTAACACTATTGCCAACTGCTATTACTTCACCTACACCTTCATGACCCATTAAGTGGGGCAAATACTTGTCTTCTCCTCTAAGGCCTTTACTCTCCATCAGCTGGCTTCTACACAAGCCAGCCATATGCATTTTCACCAGAACTTGATTATCTTTCAAATACGGTATTTTTAAATCGAGTAGTTGAAGGGGCTGCTCTATATCTATTAATACACCTGCTTTAAAATAAGTTGGAATATTCATATTTTACCAAGGCATCTTATTTTTACTAGAAAGGAAAACACTACCTTCTCTATGACTTAGGGGTAATTCGGCAAGAGAGTTCACTTTTTTCCAATCATTTTTTTGAAGAAAAATATTTAAGCCGACTTGTAAACTGTAGTCGAAAATAGTTTTTGCATTTTTTTCGCCATTAATTTCCATCATAAAATCAATTTTTAAAGCGTCCTCCGAAGAAATTGAAGTTAATACATCTGCTTCTTGACCTTCAATATCAATTTTAATTAAGTCAAATTCTTTAGCTATATTACCTATGTTATTAACTTTAACTTCAAATTTATCTAGCTCTCCATAGGGATTACTTTTTGCGCCGCTCAAATGACTTCCAGTTAAGTTTCCACATACTCGTGTAAATTCAGCTTTGCCATCAAAACTTGCCGCGGCTTCATTTATTGGCTTAATCTTTTTACAATTATTTAATTCTAGGTTTTGTTTTAAAACGCGGAATGTTTCAGGGTCCGCTTCAAAACATGTAACTTGATAATCTAATAAGCTCAGCACTATTGAATGCAGACCGATATTAGCGCCAAGATCTAACACATTCTTATAGTTATTTTTATTTTTCAAGTAAAAGCTTAAAATGATTAGCTCATCAATACCAAACAAATGAGTCGTATTAATATTGCCCATATCGTAATACGGAAGAGAAAATGTAATATTATCCGTTAATAAAAATGTTGGTGTTGATGTCGTGTTATAAGCGCTGGCAATTACTTTTGATAGTTTTTTGTTAAGAAGCTGGTAATCACTGCTTGATTGTACGTGTGATTGTGTATTCCTAGCTAGCATAACCAGCTCTTGGTGTAAGTTTATCATTATAGATTTTCCTTCAAACTGGGTATAAGCATAGCTTTTTTTTGTTTTATGTAAGCAAGTTCAGGGCTCATATTCTCTAATGGATTGCCATACTTGATAATCGGTTCATATCTAAAGTTTGGGTTAATTACTAATTCGATAAGCTTTGGCCCTTCTTGATCCATGCGAAGGTGTAAACGTTCTACTAATAATTTTAATTGCTCATTATTTTCAACTTTTTCAGAGTCGATCCCATAAGCTTTAGCAACTTCAGAAAAATTTATGTGAGGCAAGCCATTATTACAATCAGCAGAAAAATAATTTGAGTCTAGCCAATCATCTTGGGTTTGTTTTATCATACAATGACCACTATTGTTAAATACAATAATAATGACTGGAAGTTTCAAGTGATTTAACGTTGAAAGTTCTTGGATATTCATTTGCAAACCACCATCGCCAACTATACAAAATACTTCTTTTTCTTTTGCTAGGGCAACACCAATCGATGCAGGTAAAGCATAGCCCATGGGGGTATTATTATATGAAGAAATATACTGCTGGCCTTTTTTCTCTTTACCGTAGACAAGAGTTAAAGGTAAGCAAGTACCTGTATCCACACATATATTTTGGTCATCACAGAAAGCACCACTAAACAACTCAACAGCTAAATATGGGTTTACACCACCGTAATTATATTCAGGTATGTAGTTAAACTCTTGTGTGACATCCGTAATATAATTTAGCCACACATCGTTATTTTTAAATATTTCAATTAAATCTTCACAATGCAGTGAAAAAGCATCTAAAAAAACTTGTACAGATACAGGAAATTGATAGTTGATTACTTTGCCTAATTGGGCAAATTTCTCTATTTCGTTATGGTCAATATCCACCATTGCGATTTTAGCTTCACGTGCAAAGGTATCTAATTTTGCTGTGGCTTTTGAATCTAGTCTGCACCCAATAGAAATGATAAAATCGCAATTTTGTAAAACGATATTATTCCCACGTAAAGAATGAGTTCCAAAATTCCCTAGATTTAGCTCGTCATCATGATTTGCAATCCCTTTGAGCGGCCAAGTCGATAGAAAGGGGATTTTTAGTTTTGTTGCAAGTGAAATTAACCGTTCTGCTGAGTTATGGCACCCAGCACCAAGAATAAATAAAGGTTTTTTCGCTTGTTTTAATGACACTATGAAGTTATTAAATATGTTTTCTTGAATTACTTTATGGTTTACAGTTGATTGATTAAAAGCTTCAAATGGTATTTTTTTTATATCTAATATCTCTCGCTGAAAGTCATCAGGAATATCTATTAACACAGGCCCTGGCCGGCCACTTAATGCTGCTTTTATAGCTTCAGGTAATACAGTGATAATGTCATTAGGTCTTTTTAATTGTATTGCGTACTTTGTTATTGGCTTTGCCATAGAAACAATATCGGTTTCTTGGAAACCATATTGGCGAACCCCTAATTTATGCGATTGCCTAAATGAAGCTACATTTCCAGTTATATGTAAAGTAGCTACAGAGTCAAAGTAGGAGCTTGCGATACCTGTTAATAAATTTGTAGCGCCTGGGCCTGATGTGGCTATAGTCACGCCTAGTACATGGTGTGTTTTTGCATAACTATCAGCAGCCATCGCACATGATTGCTCATGTTGCATTGCAATAGCTGAAAGCGAAGGGTGTTTTTCAATTGAGTCAATTAAATGTAAAGCAGCACCGCCTTGCAGAACAAATACATGCTTGATATCTAATTGAGCAAGGTAAGATGCAATATAATCCGTTAGTTTCATTTATGTATGCTCTTTATTGAGTCTACGCAATTTGTAGATATTTGGGTTTTCAAGAGACTCCAAAAAATCCTCATGAAAAATTTCTTTGGATGCAATGCTATAGTTTCGTCCACTAAACTTACTATTTGCATTATCAAGAAGAAAAATTAAGGAGTCGATGACCAGTTGCATAGACACAAAGTCATTTTCCTCATATCTTCTGGCTGTTTCCTTATATGCTTCCGGCACTATTTCTTTTGCGTGGAGTGTTTGTTGGTGAATAGGTGTATCTACCCAGCCAGGACCAACATTTAGAAAGATTAAATCGGGATATTCAGCAGCTAAAACTTCAGTCATTTTTATTAATGCTACTTTCGCATTTATATAAGAGTTGAACTTCGTCGGGGCGCTATTGACGCCTCCGCCAGCAAAAGTCAGGATTTTGCAGTTTGATTTCATTTTTAGAACTGCTGAACTTAACACTTGCACTATAGATAAGTAATTAATTCTATATGCATTTTCCCAATCGTCATAAGAGCAATCTGATAGAGAACCGATTGGCTCGAGTGTGCCATGAACAAAAATTATACTATCATATATTGAAAAGTTCGTTTTATGGCACCAATCGTCAACGTTTTTTTGTGAGCTAAAATCAACTTTTGTTAGTTCAGCAAAATCTAAGTTTGATTTTCGCCCTCGATAAGTACCGTGAATAATCGTATTTTGGCTTAAGCGCTCAGCAAGTGCTTGCCCAATACCACTATTTATTCCTGTAATTAATACTCGATTCATTAAAACGGGCCTTTAAACCAGTTACCAGGAACATCGTGAGGAAATTCTACATCTTCGGTCATAAATATTTCCCTATCAAGGAGTTCAGATACAGCTTTAGTAATCTCAGTTCTGGTTTTGTAGTATTTTTTTGTTAATCCAAAGCTCGTAGGTTCAGGGTAAGAGGGGAGTGCTATTCGTTTTATTGGTTTTTTTAAGGAAGTAAAGCATGCTTCATATATTTTTGCTGAAATTTCACTAGAGACAGAAAATGAGTTATGTCCTATATCAGTGCATATGCAGGTTTGAGTCTTATTGACAGAGTTATAAATAGTTTGCCAATCAATATTTGTCGGTTCAGATACCTCAATTACCTCGCAGTTAACACCTTGTTTTTTTAGGAAGTTGTGGCAGTGTATGGCTTCTAGGAGCATATAGCTATTAGCGATGATAGTGACATCTTCACCTTCTTTGATGACTCTCGTTGTTTGCATGTTTGAGTTGTAATCGACGCACGTTTCTTTGTCGATGTTTTGGTTATGCAGCCATCGATGTTCAAGGAAAATAGTTGGATTATTATCCATTATACTTTGATAAAGTAGCTGTCCTACATTATCAGTTAAGCTTGGAGTAACAACTTTAAGTCCAGGGATATGTGCAAACCATGATTGCAAGCTTTGTTGATGAGTGGGTCCTTGACCCCAACCCCTACCTATGATTAAACGTATTGTTAAAGGTACAGTCATTTGCCCATTAAACATGTAGTGCCACTTAGCGGCATTATTTACAAGTTGGTCCATGGCAAGCAAGAAAAAATCGACTCGTTGATGGGTCATTAATACACGTGTGCCAGTAATAGCTGCGCCAATCCCTACACCCGTCATTGCATTTTCAGATGTTGGCATATCAAAGACACGGTCTGAGCCAAACTTTGATTGTAAGCCTGTAGTTGTACCAAAAATAGCTTTTGGATCATTAATACCTAATCCCATACAAATCATGCTATCGTCTTCAGCCATGGCACAGTGCTGTGCTTGGTTTATTTCTTCAGCGAATGTTGTTGTTTTATTTTGCATAAAGAAACTCTTCGTTTAACTGTGGATTTGGAAAAGGGCTATTTTCAGCAAAAAGAAAAGCATCTTCTATTTCATTTTTTATTTTGATAATCATTTCGTTATGAGTTTTCTCGAAATGTTGATCTGCTGATAGTTCCGCGAATAATAATTTTAACGGATCTTTTTCAAGCCATGTTTTGACTTCACCTGCGGCTCTGTAGTTTAAGTCATCATCAAAATTAGGACCGCAATGCTCTCTGTGACGATATGTATCAAGCTCTAAGAGTGCTGGGGCATTATTCTTTCTAATATATTCAATAGCACTCTCAACGGCATGGGTTAGTGGTATTAAAAGATTTCCATCAGCGTGAAAGCTTTCAACTCCAATTGATTGCGATAAATCCGTAATGCTTCTATTAACCGGCTGGCGAACTTCTAATGGGCTATACACTGAATAGCGGTTATTCTCACATATGAATAATATAGGAAGAGATTTAACTGCTGCAAAATTTAACGACTCGTAAAAAGCGCCTTCTTCCGTTGCACCGTCACCAAAATAACTTACGGTCAAAAAATTGCTATTTTGTAGTTTTTGACTTAGCGCACTGCCAACCGCTAGTGGTATACTATTACCCACAATTGCAGTGCTAGCTATAAAACCGCAATCCAAGTCTGTTAAGTGCATAGAGCCACCTCTGCCACCTGTGCAGCCTGTCGCCTTGCCATATAATTCAGCTATCATTTTCTTTAATGATCCGCCTTTGGCTAGATAGTGGGCATGTGCTCTATGTGAACTGAAAGCCTTATCATCTTTAGATAAAAAATTAGAAACAACAACAGGTACTAGCTCTTGACCTATTGACAGATGTGTTGGGCATCTCATTTCTTGCTCAGGGTAGCGTAAGGCTATCATTTCTTCTATTTTTCGAATTCTTAATGATTCAAAATATGCATCAAGTTTTTTCATTAGGGTATAAACCAATAAAAATCGCCAGTGTAGCCTGTATCTTTGAAAAACTCTTTCCACTGATCAACATGCATCATTGTTTTGGCTGTTAGATTCCAGGCTTCCATGCGTTCTTTTTCTTGTTCATTTCTATATGCATCAACAGTAATAAATGCTTTAGCTTTAGAAACTCGCTCTATTTCTTGCAGTGCTTTTGCACAATTATTAAGATCTAAATTATGAATAGTGTTAATTGATATTACAGTATCAAAACTATTGTCTTCGAAAGGTAATTTAGTAGCGCAACCTTGTTGTAATAAGTGCTTTACTTCCTGTTTGGCATTGTCTAATGCGTAATGGGATATATCTATTCCACTTAATGTCATTGTTGGTAGCTGTTGTAAAATATCATAAAGCATAAATCCTTTTGCACAGCCTACGTCTAATAAACTGCTATTTTCTTGCAGGCCAAAGTGCGTAATAAAGTCAGGCACGACTGGCTGCCAAAATCTTGAATGATAGTTAAAACCACCATAGCCGTGCTCTCTATCACCATCAAAGAATTCCTCGTCAAATTGGCGCGCTATAGCTCTAACTGCTTCACTTTTGGCTTCTAATCTATCAGAAAGATCACGCTTAGACTTAGGGTAATTTTTTAGTAAATCTATTTCTTGTCCTATCATGATTACCTCAAGGTTTGTGAATATAGTCATGTTCTTGCTTGGCGAGTACATCTAAATTTTGCTTCATCCAATAAATTGTTCGTTCTAAGCCGTTTTCTAATGAAATAGAATCTTGCCAATTTAGCTCGGAGCGAATTTTTTTTGTGTCTAATAAATATGCTGCATCTTTTCCTAATCGATCTTCAGTCGATTGGCACACTTGTTCAAATGGGAGCTTAAGCATATTGCAGATTGTTTCAACGAGTACTCGAATAGAGATCATTTTATCTGTTGAAATATGGTAAATATCACCATTTTTACCCTTTTCGCCAATAAGTTGTGTCGCTGAAGATACATCGTCAATATGTATAAATGATCGTGTTGAATGCCCTCCGCCATGCAGCTGTAATTTTTTGCCTAGTAGGGCATATAAAATAGTACGAGGGATTATGCGATAAAGCTGTTGGCCTTCACCATAAACATTGGCAGCTCGTGTAAATACCACTGGAAAGTCATAAACATCTGCAAATGTATGTAGACTCATATCTGCAGCAGCACGGGAGACTGCATATGGTGTACTGGGTTGATAATTAGTATGCTCTGGTACTAATCCGTTACAACTACCATAAACTTCGGGAGTTGATATATGGATGTATTTTTCAAGGAAATCTAATTGTCGGAGAGAATTGTGTAACTTGATCGTTGAAACAGTGTTAGTCATAAACCAATGTTCTGGATATTGCCAGCTTTGACCAACCATACTCTGGGCTGCAAAGTTATATATTTTTTTAATTTTTTTTTGTTTAACAATATCAATAATTTTTTGCAGATGATGATTTATATCCAGTTGACTAAATTGCAATTTATCTGCATTTTTTTGCCAACTATATGGGAGTAATGCTGAATTAGGTTCTGGTGAGCGACTAACAGCAATAATTTGCTGCTCATTTTTTAGCATATGCGCACAAAATGATGCCCCTGAAAATGAATTGCTTCCTAAAACTAAAATTGATGAGTCATTCATAGTTTAGATTGCCGCCTTATTTATTTTATTCTCAAGAAGAGAAAATTGAGTTTGAATATTTTCAAATGAATCATCCATCCATGCATTTATTTGAAATTCATTATCATTAAAGTAATGATTTTTTCCAACTTCAAAGCCGTGCATGCTATTTGTTCTGTCTGATAGATTTGGAATATCATTCGAACACCATCTAAAAATGATTGAGCGAGCCCCTTCAAGATAGCTAATCGGATAAAGAGGACCACTGTCAACACCCATATTTATATACGCTTCATGGTATAAGGCGAGCCTGATACTTAAATCTACAGCTGCAAGGGGATACGTTGTAAGCGATTGATATTTTTCTTCAAGGGGCTCACTTACTTTATAAGTATCTCTAATAATTAGCGGAAAGTATTCATTGAGGTCTAGTGATAATGCAAAATCAAGCCATGCCGTTGTATTGCTATTTCTGTGCTCGGAATTTGCCCAATATTCTCTCAATGTAATTGTTATTAGCTTTTTTTTGCCCACGTTATGTCTTATGAAGTCATTAACAATAGTATAAGCTTGTTGTGGAGGTGCTAAGTTACTTAATTTAATATTTTGCTCGGCATAAGATTTTAATAATTTAAAATCTCCAGCTGCTTGTCTAGGGTTTTGAAAGTAGTTATTTGGATATATGCTAGGGTTCAAGCTTTTATAGTATACAAGGCTACTTTGCGAAATCGGCTGATCAATACCTATGCATGAGGCAAGACAATTAAACATGGGTTTAATAACCTTTTCGATACGCCATTTAGCATCAACGTTATCGTGATATACATTTAATCCTGGAGTATCGTCACTATGGCTAGGGATAATTACAAATTGAATATTTTTTTTATTTTGTTTTTTTCGTTCTATTTCAGCTAAAACGATAAAAGTAGTTACATCAAAGCAGGGCAAATTATAAGAGAGATCATAAAAAGCATATAACGTTGATTTAGTATCAATAGCAAATTGCATTTGTATACAAGGAATGAGCTTACCGCTCATGTGGTTAAAAAAAGAACATTGATTAGTGGTAATACCAATTTTATTTAAAGATTGTAAGATATCAAAGACAAATTCAGAACAAATTACTACTTGGAGCGTTTGTTTTTTTTCTAGTTTTGATAATTCTTCTAATGATTTTGCAGGCGTGCCTTTGTATGATTCGCCACCATTTGTACAAGCAAAAATATTATTGTCAGTATTATATTCTGATCGGATAAACATTTCTGTTGAGGCTGTAATTCCGTAGACAATGGTGGTCATTAATTAGCCTCACGTAATGCATTGTATAGAGCTTTCATTAAGATATGCCCGACAATAACTTGAGTATCTTCTGATATCTGCATATCTTGGACTTCGAAATGGAAAACTTGGTCAAGCATCGGCTTAACTTTACCGCCAGAAAATCCTAAAATGCCCACTGTTTTCATGCCAATGTCGAGTGCTTGTTGAGTCGCTCTAATTATATTTTCAGAGTTACCGCTACCAGATAAAACAAGTAAAATATCATTGCTATTTGCTTTAACTTTTAGCTGATGTGCAAAAATATTTTCATAACCAATGTCATTGCCTAGGCAAGTTAAAACAGAGCTGTTTGCTGGTAATGCTTCAACTTTTAATGCATTACCTTCTGGGCTAATACCAAATGTAAAGTCATTTGCAAGGTGGATTGCATTTGCTGCTGAGCCGCCATTGCCACATAAATATAAAGTGCCGTTATTTGCCTTCATAGTAAGTAAGGTATCAACAAGACTCTTAACTTGTTCACTATCTAACTGTTTTAATACATCCGTTAGGGTGTTCACATAGTTTGTTGTCAGTTTTTTCACTGAATCCTTGGCTATAGTGGTTGCAGATTGGTTGTTAGTCATAAAACTTCTCTTTGCATCCATTTAAGGTTGTAAAAATGGTCTTCATCTTTAAGTAAGTCTTGTTTGTAAGCTGTAATAATTTCGGTAATGGCTGTGTCGACATTTTTATTGGGTGTAAAACCGCTAGATAGTAACTTATCTGAATTAATACGGTAACAACGAGGGTCATTTGAAGGAGTAACCTCAATCTCGCATGCTATTTTAGCCTGTACCATTTTTGCTATATCCATAATTGAGATATTTTCAAACCCTGCATTAAAGACACCAGAGACTTTCTCTGGATTATCCAGCATATAAATATAGAGATCAGTAATATCGTCAATATGAATATTTGGTCTGACTTGATCGCCGCCAAACACTGTGATTTTTCCATTTTTTAGAGCTTGCATTGTCAGCATATTGACAGAAACATCTAAGCGCATTCGTTTAGATAAACCGCATACAGTTGCTGGGCGTACAATTTGTACCGCCATGTCGTCGGCATAACTAAGAAGTACACGCTCTGCAACCATTTTCGTTTTGTTGTATTCAGAAATAGGCTCAAGCGTTAAGTCCTCAGTTACTTGCTCTTCATCTTTAACGCCGTATACGCTACCCGATGACGCATAAATAAACTGTTTTATTCCACAGCGCTTTGCTTTATCGGCTAAGCGCATAGTTGCTAACGCACTCACTTCCCATGTTAATTTAGGGTTTAAATCACCACAGGGATCGTTTGCGATAGAAGCAAGATGAATAATAGAATCCACACCGTCTAAGTTAATCGTATCAGTGTCGCGTACGTCACCTTTAATGACTGAGAGGTTGTCATGAGAGGGCAAAAAATTACCAAACCATTGGATGTCAAACGCGATTACGCGATGGCCTAAAGCCAGTAGTTTTGGAACCAGTACAGTTCCTTTATAGCCAGTTGCACCGGTAACTAATATTGTTTTTGGATTCATTTAATATTCTCTAATTCTTTGGTAGTCATAAATATAATGTTCAATGACATACAATTATTATGCCTAACTTAAGTAGATTTTTGCTCTACATGTTTATTTATATCGGTGATGTGAGGGTTTTCCTTTAATGTTTTTATTAAATCATTATAGGAAAAATCTACTTTATTCAAAAAATGCTCATAAACAGCGGTAATTGCTTTGTAATCGTCTGGTTCATCAAGTGTTAGGCGAAAGTGGCTATAATCTTCATACGCACTGAATGTGTGAGTCGTTATAGTATTAAATTTTGCCATGCCTAACGTAACATGCTCACGATCGTCCGGTGATGTTGCTTTTAGATGGGTATTCTCTAGTAAATCAAATGAAAATGCGCAGCAGTCAAGTCCTCTAGGGTAACCACTATGAGGACCTAAATTAACCATGTCATAGGTTTGAGTCACTCTTTCATTAATCACTTTGTTACATAGCTCTTCATCAATCAGTGGACAATCACTCGTTAGCCTAACTATGGTTGTAGATGATTGAGCATTATAATGTTTAGCAGCCAGATAATAGCGGCTTAGTACGTCTTGTGTATCCCCTTGGTAGGTTTTAATATTCAGCTGTGTGCATAAATCCAAGATAGGCTGCTCAGTGCCATCATTAGTTGTTGCGACAATGATTTGATCGTGCCAGTTTGGTAAGCGTTCAAGCATAATTTGTAACACTGGTTTGCCACACAGCGGCAACATCACTTTGGCAGGCAATCTGGTTGATGTCATACGTGCTTGAATTATTATTAATACATCAGACATGGTCACTGGTAATCGTAATTATTATTGAGATAAATATAGCAAATCATTACACTCTTGCACATAACTTAAAAGTTAAAATCCTTTTGGATCAATATAGTTTATCAAATTGTAAGCTATTGTAGATAATTAGGTATGAAATTTGCTTTGATTTAATGATTTTTTGACAGTGCAATTTAAGGGGCGCAAATGGCGTTTAATTCTGAAATTACCATCGATGGTAGAAAAATTGGGCCAGGTCATCCTGTGTATATTATTGCCGAAATGTCAGCAAACCATGGTCAAAATTTAGAGCAGGCGAAAGCGTTAGTTAGAGCCGCAAAAGAGGCCGGAGCTGATGCGATAAAGTTACAAACTTACCGCGCAGATACTTTAACAATGGATTGTAAATTACCGCATTTTGAAGCAACAGGTCCATGGCAAGGACAATATTTATATGATTTATACGAAGGGGCATATATGCCATGGGATTTTCACGCCCCTTTAATTCAGCTGGCGAATGAAATCGGTATCACTATTTTTTCTTCACCATTTGATGATTCTGCAGTCGATTTATTGGAATCTTTTGATTCACCTGCATATAAAATAGCTTCGCCAGAGTTGATCGATCATGACCTCATTCGAAAAGTTGCTGCGACTGGAAAGCCGGTGATTATGTCAACAGGTGGAGCAACGCTTGCTGAGATTGACGAAGCTGTGAAAGTTGCTCACCAAGCAGGAGTAACAGATTTAGCTATATTGAAATGTACAAGTAGCTACCCAGCTCCCCCGCAAAGCATTAATTTAAAAACAATCCCTCATTTAGCAGATGTTTTTAAAGTACCAATAGGCTTATCGGATCACACATTAGGTAACCATATACCTGTCGCCTCTGTAGCTATGGGGGCGACAATTATAGAAAAGCATTTTGTGATGAGTAAAGAAGATGAAACGGCTGATAGCTTTTTTTCCATGACACCAGATGAACTTGAAGATTTAGTTCAAGGAGTTAGGCAAGTTGAGTTGGCTATTGGCAGTGTACATTTCCCTAGTGAGCCCAGTAAAGCAAGGCGTTGCCTATTTGCAGTGAGGGATATTGCTGCTGGTGAAGTTTTGAACAAAGAGAATGTGGTCAATCTAAGGCCTGGTGTAGGTGAGCTGATGCCAAAGGATTTAGGATTTATAACGGGCAGACTCGCAACGAAAGCGATTAAAAAAGGTATGCCTTTGACTTGGCATCACGTTGGAGCGATTAAATGAACTATCTAATTTACGGAGCGGGTCATTTTGGAGAATGTTTTTATAGAATTTTAGTAAAGCAAAAGCTACAAGTTAATGGGTGGATCGATCAACGTTTAGTTAGCCAGATGAAGTATAATTTACCTATTTTTGATGAGCATACAGCTGATCGTAATATGACAGTCATTGTTGCTGTAACGCCGTTAGTTAACTCTAATAGAGGGCAAATCAAAGAGCGCCTACAAGAGCTCGGTTATAATAATGTTCTTGGCTTTTTTGAGGCTGCACGAGAGTTCCCAGAAGTGTTTAAGGAATATGCACAGCTAGAGCATTTATGGATGCGCACAAGTCATCATGATATGTTGAATTTACCAAGTATTAAGTGGTTACGAGCGCGTTTGGGGGATGATAAAAGTAAAAATATATTAGATAAATTGTGTGCTTTTAGGGCATCCCTTTCTATTGATGACTACCCTGAACCGGATAGAAAAATTGAGTACTTCCCAGATGATATACCTTTCAATTTTCAATCACCAATTCGTTTTATCGATTGTGGTGCTTATACTGGGGATACAGTAGAGGCGTTTGTAGAACTTCATAAAAAAAATATTATAACACTTGAGCATATTTCCTCATTTGAACCCGATACAAATAATTATCAAACACTTACAAATACACAAAACAGGCTAAAGAAAAATAATCCTGAAATTTCTTTTCAAGCATTCCCTTCGGGGGTTTGGAAATGTGTTGATTTACTTAATTTTAATCAAGGGCAAACAAGCTCCAGCAATATTATACAAAGTGAAGTTATAAATGATTCTTCAGTATCTGTTGTTGATTTAGACTCAACTTGTCAAGCTATGGATATAAACTATATAAAAATGGACATAGAGGGGGCCGAATTAGCTGCTCTTGAAGGTGCCAAAAGTTTAATTCAAACCCAACAGCCTGTGCTAGCTATTTGTGTTTACCATAAACCGAAAGATTTATGGGAACTCCCTCAATTTATCGATCAATTGCAGCCTAATTACGATATGTATTTACGAGTACATGAACATTTAGGGTTAAGCACCGTTTTGTATTGTATTCCAAAAGGTTCTCATTAATGAAAAATCAACTTATTAACTTTTTATATCAGTTTTTTACAGACAGAGGTTGCGCTGTTGATATTGATAATATTTTAGAGCTTTCATTCAAGGATGATATAGCTTTGGATTCATTTGAGATTCTGACATTAGTAATGCAGATTGAATTGACTTTCGGTATAAAAATTGAACCTCAGGAATTGCTTGATCCAAAGACGAATTATGTGAGTGGATTTGTTGATATGGTTATGGCAAAGCAATAATTATGTTTGCAATTCGTATCACTAATAAGCAAGACAATGGCATTGGTCATTTAATGCGAATGAAACATTTGGCTTCTGCATTAAAACAGCATCAATTAGGTGTCCACATAATTCTTGATGATTTATGTCAGTTTAGCCAAACGCTGTATGCAGATTTTAAAGTGGCTGATGTTCATTGGCAAAATTATGAAGAGGACGCACTTTTAACAATTAATTATATGCATCAGAATAGTTTATCGCATTTAATAGTTGATAGTTATACTTTACCGCATGAATACGAGCAGTTGATAAAGAAATCCGGTTTTACCTTAACCGTTATTGATGATAACGAGCGACAACATACTTGCGATTTTTTGATTGATTATAAATGGGTAGGACCGAATACAAAGAGCCGTTATGAATCGCTAGTACCGACTGATTGCGTTCGTCTTTTAGGCCCGAATTATTGTATTTTAGATCCCACATATCGTACCGTTGAAAAGCACTCTTCGGAGTCAGATCTTCCCGTTCGAGTTTTATTTTCATTAGGTGGCGGTGGTGATCTTTTTATTCTAAAAAGAATCTTTGATGGATTACCAAGAGCCATTCAAGCAAATGTTCTTTTTGATATAGTGGTAGGTCCCTATGCAACGAATAAAGATACTATGTATGCTATTGGGCAAGAGTTTCCAAATATTAATATTTTAGAGAATGTAACTTGCCTGAAAGAGTATTATGAAAGAGCCTCACTTTTTGTGGGTGCATTAGGCACCTCTTTTTATGAATGTGCTGCGACTAAAACACCAGCGATTACTTTTTCTCTTGAGGATAACCAGACTAATGATATTGATATCTTGGAGTGGTTAGGTCACTACCTCCATATTAATGATGTTTCTATTGATGATTTTTTGCGATTAGGAGAGTTAATTGATATCGCTCTTAGTCAATTACCAAGATTACAATTGCTGGTAGCCAAAAGAAAAGTATCGGTTGATGGCGAGGGGGCACGGCGAATAGCTAAAGCTCTTGTCGGTGAGAAGATATCAACAAATTGTTTTGCTATTGCTGAGCAGCACTGCGAAGTAAAGACTGAATTAACAGATAATTTGGTTGTTTGCCAAGTTGATGATACCCATATAAATAGTTATTTATCGGCTAGAAACTTACCTAGCAATAGCGTGAGAATGACTGTGCAGAATGCTATTAAGCCATTGGAACATTATTTATGGTGGTTTAATCAATCACGTTTTAACTTTGTGATTACAGAGCGAGAAGGCAGTAGGCAATCTCAAAGTTTGTATATCTGGCATAATTTATATAAAGATAAGTATTTATATGGCGGCTGGTTTTCTTGTAATCAAGATCTTTCCTTGCCCATAGCTATGATCGCCTTACAATGGCAACTTGAGTTTTGTAAAGCGAGTCATCCCAATGCTATTTGGCTTGCGGTGATCCACAAAGACAACAAATTTGTAAATTTGCTAAATAGCTATATGGGATTTGTGGCAATACCAATACATTCAAAAGAATATAAAGTAACGCAACAGTTATTTCCTTTGGCCGATGAGCAGTTTAATTTTGTAATGTGGGACCCAAATGCACAATAAAAATATATACCAGCTTGTTCAATCACATACGGTTACTCAACCTGAGAAAATTGCGTGTATATATCAACAGACCCAAATTAACTACCAACAACTAATAAATAAGGTTGATTCTTTAGCTGCTGGCCTGACTCAGTTAGGAATTAAGCAAGGACATAAAGTTGCGTTATTTTGTCCAAATAACCTCGAGTTTACATATTGTTTATTAGCTGCGGCTAAACTGGGTATTGCGCTTGCGCCATTACCACTAACTCTTAAAGGACAGGCTTTATCAAAAGCGTTACAAGTAGCTGATTGCGAGTATGCTATAGCATGGATAAGTGTGGCTGAACAACTTGTTAATAATGATGTTTTAGCTACCGACAATATAATTACGATAGGTGGCAATAGTGATAACTTGATTGATTTGGTCAATGTAATGTCTGCATCCACGGCGCAATATGATGAGTTTCCAGTAGAAAATATCAATTTACCTTATATTCTTACCATGACTTCAGGTTCTACTGGTCAACCTAAGCCAATAGTATTTACTCAAGCGACTAAAATTGTTCGCGCATTTGATGCGACGGCTCAGTATTACCAATTAGATAAAAGCGATGTTGTGTTGGTTTCAACACCTTTATATCATTCACTTGCACAGCGCTCTTTACTGATGCCACTAATGTTGGGCGCAAGTGTAGTTATTTTACCCAAGTTTTCAGTTAATGCTTGGCTTGATGCAATCAATACTCATAAAATTAGTTTTTTATTTGCTGTTTCAAGTCAACTAAAGGCCTTGATCCCAGAGTTAGCAAAAGCGCAGTTAACAAGCTTGAAGTGTGTTGTATCATCTTCTGCAACGCTTGAAAGCGACGACAAAAAGTCACTGTTATTAGCCTTGAATTGCCGTTTTCATGAATGTTATGGGGCATCAGAAATGGGGGTGATCAGTGATTTTGATATAACCGAGCCGAATGTACCGATCAATAGTGTAGGTAAGCCTTTACCAAATCTGAAAATAAAAATATGTGATGCTGAACGTAATACTTTGTCTAATGGTAATATCGGTGAAATAGCTTGTCGCTCACCAACTGCGTTTGCACAATATTATAACTTACCAGAGCAAACTGCGCAGAGTTACGACAGTGATGGTTATTTTTTTACTGGTGACCTTGGTTATTTGGATGATGATAATTATCTTTATTATGTTGGTCGAACAAAAGAAGTTATTAAATCGGGCGGGATCAATGTTTACCCGAGCGATATTGAGTTGGTAACTAATTACTTACCTTGGATTGCTGAGTGTGCGGCTTTTGGAGTAAGTGATGATAAATTTGGAGAAGTCATTTTATTATCTTTTGTTTGTAATGATACTGCGCCAGTGAATGCAAAAATGCAGTTGCAAATGCATTTATTCAAAGAACTTACTGACTATCAGCAACCGCGAATTTTGTTTGAGATGAAAAGACTGCCAAAAACCGAAATGGGTAAAATCCATAAACCGAGTATCAAGCAGGCATATCTAGAGAGTTGTAATTAAGCGTATTACACGCTTTCCCAGCCAAGTGTTTGTGTCGAACGTTTGGCAGCAGCAAATAACTTTAAGCCATCTGCGGCGTGTTCTAAACCAAATACGTATGGTTGGTTATTTTTTTGCCCTAGTTGAAAACATTGTAAATCTTCAGCGATGTCGCTGTATAAGTTTGCAAATGCTTCTACAAAACCAGTGGGATGGCCTGGTTTCATGCGGTTATATCTAAATTGGTGGGCGTAGTCGCACTGACCCGCTCGGTCTAATATCTCTCGCCTACCATCATTAAAATTTAGTTCTAACTCATCGGGGTTGAGCTGTAACCATTTAGCACTTCCGGTATCTCCATACACTCTGATCTGTAAACCGTTACGATGACCAATAGCCGTTTTTGACATCCACATGCTGCCTTTGACGCCACTGGCATACTTTACTAGCATTTGTACGTCATCGACTAAATTAGCATATTGAGAGTGGTTACTAAATTCGGCTAATGTGTGAGTTGGTTCCTCACCCAATAAAAAGCTACTTAGGTGATGAAGGTGAACACCTAAATCTAAGCAAATGGTTGGTACTTCAGCATCTCGCAGACGCCACGCCTGCGGTTGTGATGTTTTTCCCGCGATATCGGGGGGGCGGCGAAAGCCTTCTTGCGGCATTTCTAAATGAATTTTTTGAATTGTTCCCAGCTTTCCTGAATTTATTAAATGCTTTAACTCACGTACCATTGCATAGCCACTGTAGTTAAAAGTAACAGCTAAAAATTGTTTCTTTGGATCATAATAAGGGCGAAGAATTGCAATTTCTCGTGGTCCACAAACCATCGCTTTTTCACAGATTACGGGTAATTTTTTTTCGAATAAATACTGTAAAACTTCTAAATGATGCGGTGTTGGAGTGAGCACTACAAAAGCATCAATGTGACCCTTTTCAGCTTCGACCATTTCTTTCCAATCTGCGTAAACACATTCTGCTGGGATCCCCCAATGAATACCTGTAGCTTGATTATTTTCTTGATTACGACAAAAGGCACCGGCAACAACTTGAAATTTATGATCCATGTGAGCTGCGCAAAAGTGTACATAGCCAACAGCTGACGTGTTACCCCCGCCAATAAAAGCAAGTTTGAAAGTCGGGTGAGTTTGTAACATAGTTGCCTCAAGGTTCATTAAATAATATGTTTATATCGTCAAAAAGGTTGAAAACTTTAATTTAAGATTTGCTGTAGAGTGTTCAGTATAAAATGCACTTCTTGCTCTTTCAACGATGGATGAAGAGGAAGGGTGATAGCACCTTGATAATATTTTTCAGCATTAGGGAAATCACCAGCCTTAAAGCCTAGAGCTTGATAGTATGGCTGTAAATGTATTGGAATATAATGAACGTGGCCAATGATCCCTACTGCTCGAAGCTGAGTTACAGCGTTTTTATGACGAGTTGCATCGCTATTATTAAGTTGAATTATGTACAAGTGATAAGCGGAATAACAGGTATCAATTTGTTGCAATGGACGAACCAAATTTAAATTAAGATGTGTATCATATATTTTAGCAAGGTGATGTCGCTGCTTAATAAATTCGTCAACTTTACTTAGTTGGCTAAGCCCTAACGCTGCGTGTAAATCAGTCATTCGATAATTAAAGCCAAGCTCGATTTGCTGATAGTACCAAGGCCCATGGCTTGCATCGGTCATTTCACTTTCATCTGATGTGATCCCATGGCTTCTTAATCTTTTTAAACGCTTTGCTAAATTATCATCATTTGTAACCGCCATACCGCCTTCAGCTGACGTGATGATTTTCACAGGATGAAAGCTGAATACGCAAATATCTGAAAACTCACAATTACCAACAGGCTTATCTAAATATTTAGCACCAATGGCGTGAGAGGCATCTTCGATAATTTTAAAATCATATTTAGTAGCGAGCTGATGAATGGCTTGCATATTACATGATTGACCCGCCAAGTGTACCGGTATTACAACTTTAGGTAAGCAGTTATTTTTTTCTGCTAGGATCAGCTTCTGCTCAAGTTCCTTAATCGACATGTTGCCGGTATCTAAGTCAATATCAACAAAGTCAATCTTAGCACCACAATAAAGTGCGCAATTACTTGATGCTACAAAAGAAATAGGAGATGTCCAGACTATATCGTTTTCTCCAACGCCTAATGCTAGGCATGCGATATGTAACGCCGATGTTGCACTATTTACTGCAATGCCATGCTTTACTTTACAGTAACTAGCAATGCCAGCTTCAAATGCGGGTACTTTAGGACCTTGCGTGAGCCAGTCAGATTGTAAGACATTGAGTACCGCATCAATATCTGCTTGGTCAATAGATTGCTTTCCATATGGGATCATAAAAGTGCCTGAATATTAAAAGCTGCTATTTCTTCTATCGTTAAGAAGTGGGGGTTACTTAAAGAACTATATTCAAATCCGATCTCAACTTTCCTACCGCACTCATTTAATGCATTTGTATCAAAATTATTGCTGCGACTACTAAATTTAATGCCAGGTGCAATCACAAAATGATCATCAAATTCGTAGGTATCAAAACACAAATCAGAAGGGCACATCACCTCATGTAATTTTTCGCCCGGGCGAATACCGATATTTTTTTGTGGCAGGTTTGGTGCCATTGCTGTTGCTAAATCAGTAATACGAATTGATGGGATCTTGGGAACAAAAATTTCTCCCCCTAACATCCTCTCAAAGTTAGTTAAAACGAAATCAACACCTTGCTGAAGGCTGATCCAAAAGCGGGTCATTTCTTCATGGGTGATAGGGATATGGTCGCGGCCTTGATCAATAAACTTTTGGAAAATAGGCACTACTGAACCGCGCGAGCAGACTACATTACCGTAGCGAACAACTGAAAATGTGGTGCGATTACCACCGGCAATATTATTAGCGGCAACAAACAATTTATCGGATGCTAATTTTGTCGCACCATATAAATTAATTGGGTTGGCTGCTTTATCAGTAGAAAGCGCAATGACTTTTTCAACATTATTGTCTAAGGCAGCATCAATGACATTTTCAGCACCATTAATGTTAGTTTTGATGCATTCCATCGGGTTATATTCTGCGGCAGGGACCTGTTTAAGAGCTGCAGCATGAATAACGTAATTTACTCCACGCATTGCACGGCGTAAGCGGTCTTTGTCGCGTACATCACCGATAAAGTAACGCATACATGGTTGATCAAAGTCTTGCTGCATTTCAAATTGTTTTAACTCATCACGAGAGAAAATAATTATTTTTTTTGGCTTGTATCGCTCAAGTAACGTTTTTACGTATTTTTTACCGAATGATCCGGTACCACCGGTAATTAAAATTGTTTTGTTATCGAACATAGTTTTACCCAAGTTATTTATCATTGGCGTAGTTATAGTAAAAAATTAAATACGCAAAAAGTGAAATTTAATACACTGCTCAGTACTTTACCTATTAACAGAGTAGGTTAGCAAGCACGATGCCAAGTTAATTTAATTAAACAATGGTACAAAGTGCAAAATTTGGCAAATTAAGCTATAATTTAACCAATCAGCGTGTCGGAGCCTGTTATGAAAATTCAATCACCAGCAACTAGTTTTTTAAACCAAACACAGCAAACCAGTAACAAGCTTGCAGAGCAACTTGCTACGGGTAAAAAAGTCAACTCTGCGGCAGATGATGCCGCGGCATTGCAAATTATAGATCGGTTAACCTCCCAGCAAGACGGTTACAGCCAAGCGGTGAATAATGCCTATGATGGTATTTCTTATTCGCAAGCGACCGAGTCAAACTTGTCGGGTGTCAACGATGCTGTCTCGCGTATTCGTGAATTATCTATTCAAGCAGGTAATGGCGCATTAAATGATAATGACCGTGCTGCTTTGCAAGAAGAAGTGGTGCAATTACAAAGTCAGATTACAGAGACGTTTGAAAATGCCAATTTTGCAGGTAAACCTTTGTTTGATGGTCAGTCGGTGTCGTTTCAAGTTGGTCCAGATGCGAATGCAAATCAAACGGTTACTCCTTCGGATGGTAGTTTTGCATCAGTAATATCAACAATTGATATTTCTACTCAAGCAGGTGCACAAGCTGCAATTGATATTAGTGACCAAGCGGCGGACGAAATTAACGCCCAGCGTGCTGAACTTGGTGCTTTTCAAAATACATTGGCTAGCACTATTAAAGGCCTGGGTACTCAGCAAGAAAATATTGCCGCGAGCCAAAGTCGAATTCAAGATACCGATTATGCTCAGGCGGTTTCACAGCAGGTATCAAATGATATTTTAGCTCAAGCGTCAATAGCACTGCGTGGCCAAGCTAACCAATCGGCTGAATCTATTTTAGGGTTATTATAACGGCTATGATAAAACAGTAATTCTTAAGTATTACTTGCAATTAGCTTAGTGTCTGTTTTTTGGCATCTATGTCAAAAAACTGCCGCTTTGTGCTTGCATCCCTGTCAAACTCGCTTACAATTTAAATTATTAATAGCTTGTAGTAACTGTGGTTCGCTAAATAATGATCTTGATTTTAGACAATAATAATAATCGTGCGATTGGTTTACATGCTGCGCTTACCTTTATTGGTGAGGCAGTGCAACTGCTTGACGATGCAAGCCTTGAACAAGAATGTGAAAAATACCAAAAGCAATCATGTATGGTGATCCTCGGTGCATTGCAAAGCTTAGATCATGAAAGCGTGATCAAGCGCCATCCAACAATACCATTTCTATTAATTGGTGAAACCCTTAAACCACTGTTGAGCATTGCCAATGTAGTTGGCCTTATCTGTGAACCTTTTAACCATGATGTAACGACTCAATTACTGCATGATTGCCAACAGTATCAACGGATGTTGCCAAATGAGCATAAACACGCAAAACCGCACAAAACCTTTGATGGCTTAGTTGGTGAAACTGAAGCGGTTAAAGATGTACGCTTTTTAATTGAACAAGTTGCTAAAACGGACGCTAATGTATTAATTTTAGGCGAATCAGGTACTGGTAAAGAAGTGGTTGCTCGTAATGTTCATTTACTATCAAAACGTAATACAGGGCCATTTGTACCCGTTAACTGTGGGGCGATACCTGCGGAGCTGTTAGAAAGTGAGTTATTTGGTCATGAAAAAGGCGCGTTCACTGGTGCTATTTCAGCGCGTAAAGGCCGCTTTGAACTTGCCCAAGGTGGGACGCTTTTTTTAGATGAAATTGGCGATATGCCGCTACAAATGCAAGTAAAGTTATTACGAGTGTTACAAGAGCGCAGCTATGAGCGGGTTGGTGGTACAAAACCAATTCAAGCCGATGTGCGGGTGATTGCTGCAACACACCGTGATCTTGAACAAATGATAGAGCAAGGAAGTTTCCGCGAAGATCTATATTATCGACTCAATGTTTTTCCTATCGAAAACCCATCTCTTGCAGAACGTGCTGATGATATTCCATTATTATTAAAAGAGTTAATGCGCCGTATTAATGAGCAAAGTGGTACTACCGCTAAGTTTACTGAGCGGGCAATTGATAGTTTAAAAGAGCACACATGGCCGGGGAATATTCGCGAGTTAGCGAACTTAGTTGAGCGTATGGTGATCATGTTGCCAGATAAAGTGGTTGATATTCCCGATCTACCAGCAAAATATCGTTATATTGAAGTTGATGCTTATGAACCACAATATCCCGAAGAGCTTATGGAGCGTGATGCTTTCAATGATATTTTCAGTACTGGTTTTAGTGATTACGACGATGAGCCAGAAGTTGAAGCAATTCAGCCATCAGCAGACCTTTTACCCGACGAAGGGATTGAGCTAAAAGATTATTTAGCTGAGCTGGAAATTAGCCTGATCACTCAGGCCTTAGAGCGTTATGATTATGTCGTAGCGCGTGCTGCGGAGATCTTGGGTGTACGCCGCACAACCTTAGTTGAAAAAATGAAAAAATATAACCTATCACGAGATTAACACGTGCTAAGTTGCTAATATTTTACTTCGCAATATCAGTAATTACAGAGTGTGGTCGTCGTTTACGGTGATAAGTTCATTGACGCGCTAAAGCACTACCTACCATTTCGGTGCTTGCAAATAGTTACTTAATTTTTACCACCGAGGCGCTGCGCGCTACACGGAGCTGAAGGGCTAGGACCCTAATCCCTTCCTCTTTGAACTCGGAGTTCTCTGTGGTGGATCAATCATTTAAAGGTCTTTTGCACAAAGAGAAGTGAATGAGATCAAATGAGCAGATAAAAATATATATAAATCTTTCGTGGCTGAAGCCTGCTTATATGTGGGTTAAGCATTTGTAGGAAATGGCTTCAGCCATTAATTCCTAGACGCTAGATTTAGGATCCTAGCGCCTAGTCACTTTTCTAGCTCTTAACACCTAGTATTTTTCAATAATCTCAGCTTTACGAAAACAATCATTACTGTGATCATTCACCATACCACAGGCCTGCATATGGGCGTACACTGTGGTTGGACCTAAAAACTTAAATCCCCGTTTTTTTAAATCTTTTGCAAATGCAGTTGAGGCCTCTGTGATTGCAGGGTAGTCACTAAGTTTATCTAACTCATTCACTAACGGCTTACCACCTACAAACTGCCATTGATAGTTACTGAAGCTGCCAAATTCTTGCTGAATTTCAATAAAACGTTTGGCGTTATTTATAGTTGCTACAATTTTTAAACGATTACGTATAATTGTTTCATCAAGCATTAATCGTTCAACATCGTGCTCGTTCATTTGTGCGACTTTTTCTACATCAAAATCCAAAAATGCACGACGATAACCATCACGTTTCTTTAAAATCGTATACCAACTTAATCCTGCTTGTGCTGATTCCAGAGTAATAAATTCAAAAAGTGTTTGGTCATCATATACTGGGATCCCCCATTCATCATCGTGATAGGCAACATAGTCATCTTTACTGGTATCGAGCCAAGGGCAGCGACATAAATTTGTTGAATTCATAGTGTCTCCTTGCTTTGCTTATTTTAGTTTGTCATTTTTTTGTCGCGTTATTTATACGCTAAGCAAATGAAATTAATCAATATAATTGTTGGTACAATTTGTGCATTTAGCTAGTTAGATCCTGTAAACGAGAATGCATTATGGCCTTAGCTAATGTCTTAAAACCACAATTTATCACAGCGACCCAGTATAACCCATGTTTACTGCAAGAAGAGTACATTGGTGAGTTAAGTGAATTACGCCAGCAAGCCAGTTGGTTAAGTCATTTAGTAGATACAATGCCTGCGGGTGTTGTGGTGCTTGATGGTCGCGGTTTGATCGCTAAAGCTAATCAAATTGCAACAGACATGCTAGGGGAGCCACTCGAAGGTGAAAAGTGGTTCAGTGTGATCCAGCGCTCGTTTCGGCCCCAACAAGATGATGGCCATGAAGTATCGCTAAAAGATGGACGCTTAATTAAGTTAGAAATAACGGCATTAGCGCCAGAGCCAGGGCAATTAATCTTAATGACTGACTTAACCGAAACGCGTCGTCTACAAACACGCGTTGCACATATGCAGCGTTTAAGTGCATTGGGTAAAATGGTGGCATCTTTGGCACATCAAGTGCGAACACCACTGTCTGCTGCGATTTTGTATGCCGCTAATTTAGGTTCAAAGCGGTTACCCGAAAGCTCGCGAGGCAATTTTCATACTAAGTTAATGTCGCGTTTAAAAGATCTCGAAACCCAAGTAAACGATATGTTGTTGTTCGCAAAAAGTGGCGATCAGCAAGTTGTTGAACATGTTTCCATGCAGCAATTATTAACTGAAGTGAAAACTGGCGCTGATGCTATGGTCGCACTTAATAATAGTGAACTTCAGGTCAGTTTACCTGAGCCTGATATCGAGATAATGGGCAATAAAACTGCGCTTGCCAGTGCCATTCAAAATCTTATTCACAATAGTATTCAAGTCGTTGGCAGTAATGCACTCGTTCAATTAAGTGCGCAGCGGGATGTGAGTGATCCCGAGCTAGTGTGTATTACTGTAAGTGATAATGGCCCTGGGGTCGATTTAAGCTTACTTGATAAATTATTTGAACCATTTTTTACTACCCGAAGCCAAGGCACAGGTTTAGGCTTAGCGGTGGTTAGTTCAGTCGCAAATGCACACCAAGGACGAGTTGCAGTAACGAACAATGCTCAAGGCGGAGCCTGCTTTAGTTTACTGTTACCTATTTGTACAAAGTCAACATCGGCGGAGGCAATATGAACAACACGATTTTAGTGGTTGAAGATGATGCAGGGCTTCGTGAAGCCTTGATTGATACGCTTGAAATGTCTGGAATAGATTGCGTTGCGGCTGACAGTGCCGAGCAAGCTATGGTGCTACTTAAAAAAGACAGCTTTTCGCTGGTCGTGAGCGATGTGCAAATGGGCGCGATGAGTGGTCTTGATTTACTGCGCAGCATTAATCTTAATTACCCTGATCTACCGGTTTTAATGATGACAGCGTATGCGACTATTGATGATGCTGTTGAGGCTATGCGGTTAGGGGCAATTGACTATATGGCCAAACCGTTTGCGCCCGAAGTGCTACTTAATATGGTAAGCCGCTATCTACCTGAGCCGGAAAAAGAAACTGACGGGCCGATTGTCGCTGATCCGAGTAGCATTCAGCTATTAGAACTTGCAAGTCGGGTTGCTAAATCGGATGCTAGTGTGATGGTGCTTGGTCCTAGTGGCTCAGGTAAAGAAGTACTCGCACGCTTTATCCATGATAAATCAGATCGCGCAGAGCAGCCATTCGTCGCAATAAACTGTGCTGCGATCCCTGAAAATATGCTCGAAGCTACATTATTTGGCTACGAGAAAGGCGCGTTTACTGGTGCGATTCAAGCTTGTCCGGGTAAATTTGAGCAAGCACAAGGTGGCACAATTTTACTTGATGAAATCACTGAGATGGATTTAGGCCTACAGGCTAAGTTACTACGCGTATTACAAGAACGCGAAGTTGAACGTTTAGGTGGTCGCAAAACTATTAAGCTAGATGTGCGTATTTTGGCTACCAGTAACCGTGATTTAAAAGAGGCTGTGGCTAAGCACCAGTTTAGAGAAGATTTATATTATCGGTTAAATGTATTTCCGTTGATGTGGCGTCCACTTTGTCAACGTCCAGGAGATATTGTCGTGTTGGCAAAGCATTTAATTGAACGTCATCTCAATAAAAGCAAAGAGCCTATCGCTGTACTTAGCGAACCGGCAGAGAAAAAATTATTAGCTCATACTTGGCCAGGTAATGTGCGTGAACTGGATAATGTGATCCAGCGTGCGTTGATATTACGCCACGGTGATATGATTGACGAAAGTGCTATTTTTATTGAAAATTTAACCCAGACTCCTCTAACTGCGGCTTTATCAGCAAGTTTAGTGCCGGTTAATTCAGCACCAGAAAACACTACTTCGGCGGTTACAAGTTCACCAACTAATGATGCTTATTATGATCTGCAAGCGCCAGCAATAAAAGCGACAGCAGAACGCAATCAGCTGCGTGAAGAATTACCAAGCTTGGATTCGGGAAGTTACAAAGATGAACTTAAAGATAAAGAGCATAGAATTATTTTAGAGACCCTAAATCGTTGTCAAGGCAAGCGTAAAGATGTAGCTGAAACATTAGGGATCAGCCCACGAACATTACGTTATAAATTGGCACAAATGCGTGATTTGGGGATCACCTTACCTGCTTAAGCCTCTATAATTTTTGTTTTCCTTCACTATTTAATTTACGCTCAGCCTTGCTGGGCGTAAACTTGTCAAAACTCTGACAACAAAAACACATCTCAAGCTATTGATATTAATTAATTTATTAGTTGGCATGCTTTGTGCTTTATTAAGTTATTAGTAAACTGCATCGTCAGAGACAATTATGAAAATTCAAAACAGCGCATTATTTCAAGAAATGCAATCTATGGCTCTCGAAGCTGGTCGTAGTAATCAAGTAAACAAATTACCGACGCAGGCGCAGCCTACTTCGAGCGCCCAATTTGGCGATTTGTTAAGTGATGCACTCAATACCGTGAATGGCCTTCAAGCTGATGCAAAACAAAAAGTCGTAGCGGTTGAAATGGGCGACCGAAATGTGTCATTAGCGGATGCGATGATCGCATCACAAAAATCATCGGTTGCCTTTGAAGCCACTGTACAAGTTCGTAACAAACTTGTAGAAGCCTATAAAGAAATCATGAACATGCCTGTTTAACTAGGTAGTGGAGAATTATTGTGGCGCAATCTAATCAATCAACAGATCTTGCTTTGGCCGGCGGCGGTATCGACCAAACTGATAATGACGATCAACAAGAACAAAAGTCAGGCTATTTAAGTGCATTAAACGGCGTTGATGTATTACGTCAGGTCACTTTAATTATTGCATTAGCGATTTGTTTAGCGATCGCTATTTTTGTGATTATTTGGGCACGTCAACCAGATATGCGTCCACTTGGAAAAATGCCAACGGAAGAGCTAATTCAAACGCTCGATTTTTTAGATGCACAAAAAATTGACTATCAACTTGATGGCAATGTGGTTTCTGTTCCTGAAAATGAATATCAAAATATTAAATTGTTAATGACCCGCGAAGGTATTGAGCAAGCGCCGAACTCGGGTACTGATATTATCATGCAAGATATGGGTTTTGGTGTTAGTCAGCGTTTAGAGCGTGAACGTTTAAAGCACGGTCGTGAACAACAACTTGCGCGCACGATCGAGGAACTACAAAATGTCACGCGTGCTAAAGTATTATTGGCAATCCCGAAAGAAAATGTTTTTGCTCGTCGTGAGAAAAAACCATCCGCAACAGTTGTATTAACTTTAAAACGTGGTCGTATGCTCGGTAGTGAAGAAGTGGACGCCATTGTTGATATTATTGGTTCAGCAGTGCAAGGTTTAGAGCCGTCACGAGTAACTGTAACAGACCAAAATGGCCGATTACTTAATTCAGGATCGCAAAGTGCGTTAGCTGCTCGCTCACGTAAAGAATACGATATTGAACGTAAACGTGAACAAGAATATCTAGATAAAATAGATGGTATCTTAATGCCAGTTATTGGCATGGGTAACTACACTGCACAAGTCGATTTAAGTATGGACTTTAGCGCGATTGAAGAAACTCAAAAACGCTACAACCCTGATTTACCAGCGGTACGCAGCGAAACCACTTTTGAAGAAAACAACATCGGCGGGTTAGCT
Source organism: Pseudoalteromonas sp. SR44-5 (assembly GCF_014163675.1). Classification (NCBI taxonomy): domain Bacteria; kingdom Pseudomonadati; phylum Pseudomonadota; class Gammaproteobacteria; order Alteromonadales; family Pseudoalteromonadaceae; genus Pseudoalteromonas; species Pseudoalteromonas sp. SR44-5. The sequence continues at coordinate 44,105 of NZ_JACJDT010000014.1, read as the reverse complement.
ATCGGTATTCCTGGCGCGCTGACAAATCAGCCCCCAGTGGATTCGAATATTCCTGAAGTTGCCGGTCAAGGTGGTGCAGGCTCTGGTTCATCACCCAGTCGCACTCATAAAGAGGCGACACGTAACTATGAACTTGATACTACTATTTCCCATACACGTCAGCAAAGTGGTGTTATTCGTCGAATTAGTGTGTCTGTGGCAGTCGATTATGTGGCAAAAGTGGGTGAAAATGGTGAAACGACTATGGAGCCTCGCTCAGTTGAAGCACTGTCAAATATTCGTCGTTTACTGCAAGGTGGTGTGGGTTTTGACTTACAGCGTGGTGATGCATTAGAAGTAGTGACAGTACCGTTTGTACGTGAACCGATGGACTTAGCTATTGAAGTACCACTGTGGGAACAAAACTGGTTTATGAAAGTTGTGCGTTTAGTGCTTGGCGCATTGGTTATTATAGTGCTAATCATGGCGGTGGTTAAACCTATGCTGAAACGCTTGATTTACCCAGATGATACCCTTGAAGAGTATGATGATGATGCGCTTAGTTCTGGTGTAGATATTGGTGATAACACCCTAGATATGCTAAATAAAGATTTTGATTCTGCTTCGGTTGGCTTCTCAAGTGATGGTACACTACAGTTACCAGACCTACATGGCGATGAAGACTTATTAAAAGCTGTTCGTGCCTTAGTAGCAAATGAGCCAGAACTCTCCTCACAAGTTGTGAAAGCGTGGTTAACTGAAGATGACTGATCAAGAACAAAAACAACTGCCAGCAGCGTTTGATGTTGATAAATTAGACGGTGTAGATAAAGCCGCAATTTTATTGCTAAGCTTATCCGAAGAAGATGCAGCGCAAATATTAAAGCACCTTGAACCTAAACAGGTGCAAAAAGTGGGTATGGCAATGGCGGCGATAGATGATCTATCGCAAGCCAAAATCAGTGCCGTGCACAATTTATTTATAGAACAAATACAAAGCTTTAGTACGATTGGCTTCCAATCAGAAGATTTTATCAAAAAAGCGCTTACTGCGGCACTTGGTGAAGATAAAGCGGCAAGCCTGATAGATCAAATTGTTATGGGATCTGGTGCCAAGGGTCTTGATTCATTGAAATGGATGGACTCAAAGCAAGTTGCCAATATTATTCGCAATGAGCATCCGCAAATACAAACTATCGTTTTATCGTATTTGGAGCCTGAGCAATCGGCCGAAATTTTAGCGCAGTTTCCTGAAAAAGTGCGCTTAGATTTAACCATGCGCATCGCCAACCTTGAAGAAGTTCAACCTGCGGCTTTACAAGAATTGAACGAGATCATGGAAAAACAATTTGCCGGACAAGCTGGTGCGCAAGCTGCGAAAATGGGCGGTTTGAAAGCGGCGGCTGATATTATGAACTACCTCGATACCAATATTGAAGGTCAGTTGATGGATTCAATCCGCGAGCATGACGAAGAGATGTCGCAACAAATCCAAGATTTAATGTTCGTATTTGAAAACTTAATGGATGTTGATGATCGTGGTATTCAAGCTATCTTGCGTGAAGTCCAACAAGATGTACTGATGAAAGCCATCAAAGGCACTGATGATGCATTGAAAGAGAAAATCCTCGGCAATATGTCAAAACGGGCTGCAGAGATGCTTGCTGATGATTTAGAAGCAATGGCACCTGTGCGGATCAGCGAAGTTGAAGCCGCGCAAAAAGAGATCTTATCTACGGCACGTCGTCTCGCTGATTCAGGTGAAATTATGCTTGGTGGTGGTGGTGGTGAGGAGTTCTTGTAAACCATGAGCAAACCTACTCAATATCAAGGTCGTCCTTTACGTGCCAGTGAAGCAGTTGATGAATTATTAGAAAACTGGCCAATTCCAGATGTTACGCAAGACACTCGAAAATTCGATGGTCGTTCAACGGCGTTTGGTACACCGCTGGCCGATTTATATCGTAAAGAGCTTGAAGAAAGTGAACAAGCACTAGAGCCCGAAGAGCCTGAGCTGCCTTCGTTAACGATGGCTGAGCTGGAACGAATTCGTCAAGATGCCTACGAAGAAGGCTTAAAACAAGGCCACGAGCAGGGTTATATTGATGGTTTTGAAAAAGGCGTAGGTGAGGGAAAAGAAGCCGGTTATAAAGAAGGCATTGAGCTTGGTAAAACACAAGGTCAAGAAGAAGTAAAACCACTGATTGAAGAACAGCTAACGGGTCTAAAAGCATTGTTGGATAGTTTGTCAGCGCCATTAGCTAAAGTCGATGATGACGCCGAAAAGCAACTTGTACAGTTAACCGTAATGCTAACCGAAGCGTTAGTTTATCAAGAAATTAAAACCTCCCCTGAAATTATTTTGCAAAGTTTAAAGCAGTGTATCGATGCGTTAGCCAATGAGCAGCAAAGTGTGCGTATTCATTTACACCCTGAAGACATTGAACTGGTTAAAAATAGTTATGGTGAAGCTGCACTAGCTGAAAACCATTGGCAGTTAGTTGCAGAGCCGACTTTAGATCGCGGTGGTTGCCAAGTAAAAACACCACAATCATCTATTGATATGACTATAAAAACCCGCGTCAAAGAAACGTTGGATAGTTTTTTGCATAGTAGTGGTATCTAACGCTATTTTTGGTTTGCAATGAGTTCTCAACCACGCCCATTAAGTGAACGTTTACAACAGTATCAAAAACATATTCATAGACCAACGCCTGCTGTTGCGGGAATTTTAACCCGTGTTGTAGGGTTAACATTAGAGGCGAAAGGATTACGCGCGCCAGTTGGCAGCCAATGTAAAATTGAAACCATGCATGGTTTTGTTGATGCTGAAATTGTTGGTTTTAATGACCAGACGCTTTACTTGATGCCAAATGACCATATTTCTGGCGTACTACCTGGTGCGCGAGTGATCCCACAAGTAAATGATACCGGACTGCCTGTTGGTATGTGTTTACTTGGTCGTGTTGTTGATGGCTTAGGGCGTCCGTTGGATGGGCTTGGAGCTATTAAAGCAGAGCATTACTTAAAATTTGCACAAAATTCCATTAACCCATTATCTCGACGACCAATTACGCAGCCGATGGATGTTGGCGTACGCGCTATTAATTCAGTGATAACTGTTGGCCAAGGCCAGCGCATGGGGCTATTTGCAGGCTCAGGCGTGGGTAAGTCGGTATTACTGGGTATGATGACCCGAGGCTCAGAAGCGGATGTAATAGTTGTTGGTTTAGTGGGGGAGCGTGGCCGCGAAGTAAAAGAATTTATCGAAGAAATACTCGGTGTGGAAGGGCGTAAACGTTCTGTCGTAGTTGCCGCGCCCGCCGATGCATCGCCATTAATGCGATTAAAAGGTTGTGAAAGTGCGGTAACTATCGCGGAGTACTTTCGCGATCAAGGTTTAAATGTTTTATTGCTACTGGATTCTGTAACGCGTTATGCCATGGCGCAGCGCGAAATAGCGCTTGCGGTTGGTGAACCACCGGCGACTAAAGGTTATCCGCCTTCAGTATTTGCAAAGCTACCCGCGCTGGTGGAACGTGCTGGTAATGGCGGCGAAGGGCAAGGCTCTATCACAGCGTTTTTTACTGTACTGAGTGAAGGGGATGATATGCAAGATCCGATTGCTGATGCGGCGCGAGCCATTTTAGACGGTCATATCGTGTTATCCAGAGAGCTCGCTGACAGTGGTCATTATCCTGCTATTGATATAGAAAAATCGATTTCACGGGTGATGCCACAAGTTGTCTCAGAAGCACATATGCAACAAGCGCGAGTGTTAAAACAAGTGTATTCAATGTTCCAGCAAAATAAAGATATGATTACTTTAGGTGCTTATCAAAAAGGCACCGACCAAATGCTTGATCAGGCCATTAATATGATGCCAAGAGTGAATGCATTTTTACAACAAGGCATGAAGGATGTGATCAGCTATGACGATGGCCTACAAGGGCTTGCGCAATTATTAGGACAAGCATAATGGCAACCAATAAGCTCAGTTTATTGCTGAAAATAGAAAATGATAAAGAAGAAGCTTTACGGATAAATTATTTACAAGCGCAGCAAAACTTGCAAGGCAATCAACAAAAATTGCAAGGCTTGAATAACTTTCGCTTAGAATATACTCAGCAATTACATGTAAAAGGAAAGTCCGGTTTAAGTAGCGCCGGGTTTAGTCAATATCATGCTTTCATTGCCAAAATCGAAGAAGCCATTCGTCAACAAGCGAATACAGTTAGTACTGCTAAACAAGTTGTCTCACAACGCCAAAGTTTATGGCTGAAACAGCAGATTAAGGCTAAAGCGGTTGCTAAGTTAATAGAAAAACAGCAACTTAAAGCGAATGTGATCGCACAAAAAAATGAACAAAAAATGCTTGATGAATTTTCCGCAAATCAATTTTACCAAAGACGTCGCGTTTTATAGCCTATTGCCCAAAATAGGGTTATTTATTAATTCAAATCAGCTTAGGCATATTATTTGCTTGTTTAATGTAATAAGTATTTATTCTGGCAAACTGCGGCGGCAAATTGCCACTTTTAATCTAGGTGAATTATGGCTATTAGTGATCTTTCAGTGTTTATCTCAACTGAGCAGGATGTTCAGTTAAATAAAAAAGACAGTGCCAAAGCTGCTGGTGCAGCAGATAAAGAAAGCACTGATAGTGACTTTTTTAGCCAATTACAAAGTGCCAATAATGCTGCGGAAACATCTATAAAGGTTAATTCAACGGGTGCTGAGCCTCGTTCAGCTGAAGCCGTAATTGTTGCTGAAAAAGCACAAGAAACGTCTGCTGACAACAGTGATGAAAATGCGATGTCTGGTGATGCAATGCTTGCGCAAATAACGGCGGCTAATAACATGGACACTCGGGTAAATAATACGCCAACTGTCGAAAATTCCTCATTACTTTCAAAGTTGGGGAAATACAGCGAGGAAAAAATAGACCCTACGCTTGTTAAAGTCACTGGAGCCCGTCCAATTGATGATGTTACGCCTATTATTGATACAGAGACTCCTGCTACTGATGATCCGATTGCACAATTAGTCGATAAACAGCTAAAACCATCGTTACTTACAGAAAAAAAGGTGCTGGCAGAGGCAATTGATAAACAACTTCAGCTAAAGGGGAACACTCCGCCTGATGATGCAGTTACTCCTATTATTGATGATATTCAAGTCGCAAAAGAGACATCGCAAAATAAAGCGATGGCAATGCAGCCAACAATCCAACAAGCAGTTGCGACTACAACTACGTTAAAAAGCGGGCAAGTTGACAATGACGCAGCTCAAATAATTGCTGCTGGAAATACAAGCCAAGGTAAACCACAAGACAGTGAAGTATTAGCTAAAGGTTCCGACGCTATGCTTGCTCAGCAAGGAAAACCTCAACAGAGCGCAGCACTAAGTGCAGATGCAGCAGTTACTAACGTTACTGCTAACGCTAAACAAGCAATCAAAAGTGCCACTGAAGTAGCAATGGACGCTGAAGCGGTTAAAGGTGTTGCTTCAAGCTCTCAAACTGATGTATCAGAAAAAGCAGCTGAACAGTCAAAGCGTAATAATAGTGCTGTATTAGAGCAAATCAGCAAGGTATTACTTAACTCAACGACAACTGTGCAAAAAAATGAAAATCCACTGTTGGCGAGCTTAACACCGGAGCAGCAAAAACAGCTGCAAACTCAGGTTGATGTCATTCGTCAGCAAGATCCATCACCGGCTAACATAACTGACTTAAAAAAAATGCTGGCTGAATTTGTAGCGCTTAATAGTAAAGAAGCTGCAAAACCTACCACTGCAGTTGCGACAATTAACACCGCAGAGCTAACTCAACTAAGTAAAGATATTTCGCTGTTAAGCCCTATGCAAAAACAGGCATTAAGCCAGCAATTACGAAATTTTGTGAGCAATGAGCAGCCCAAAGGGGCTTTATTAACTCAGATCAATAAGGCGATTACTGAATTAGCCCAGCCAGAGAGTACTGAAAAAAGGACTGAGTCAAAAGCTCAATTGACGGTTCAGTCAATGGCAGATAATTTAGCAAGCACTACAACTACCAATAGCAGCACCGCTAAATCAGATACAAATAAAGTATCTGCGCCACAAGATGCACTTATAAAGGCTGCAAGCAAAGAGCAAGAAGTGAAACTGGCAGTACAAGATAATGTTCTAAAAAGCGAGCAATTTGCTGAAAATATTAAAGCAGAGCAAAGCCCTGTGCGCGACAACACATTGGCACGTGTAAATCAATTGTTTGGCCAGCTCACCGGATTAACCACTGCAGTTACAACAGCCACGGCTGTAGAAGGGAGTGAGCAAAGTTATCAACAAGCTTTGGCTGATATGCAAGTAATGCATGCTCAGCAAGCGAGTCCTACATCACAGACAAGACAAATAAATATTGATCCAACTGCGTTACAAGCGTTGAATATCATGAAAAGTGATGCTGCCAAGTTACTGCAAGAACGAGTGAGTGCATTGTTAAGCATTAATAATAAAGAAGCTGAAATACGTCTTGATCCGCCAGAAATGGGCAGTATGCAAATTCGTATTCGTAGCGATGCAGAACAAGCTCACATTAACTTTGTGGTGCAAAATCAGCAAGCCAAAGAAGCCCTTGAGCAATCAATGCCGAGATTACGGGAAATGTTAGCGCAGCAGGGAATTGAACTGGGTGAAAGCAGTATCCAGCAGGGGAATAGTCAAAGTGATACTGGTGGTGACGGACAACAAAATGGTCGTGGTCAACAGGCAAATCAGCAACAAAATGAAGAGGAAACTGCATTAACTCAGCAACCAATTCGCGGCTCTGGGCAACAATCTTCATCATCAATAGATTACTATGCCTAACACCTGCTATTATATGAGGTATAAGACTATAAAAATAAATAACTTGATGGTGCGCGGTGACACTCGTAATATCGCTATTATCAAGGCATAAAGGAAAGCGGCATGGCTGAAGAAGCAAATTTAGAAATTGAAGATGGCAGTAAAAGTAAAAAAAAGCTGATTATAATTATTATTGCTGCGGTATTGGTAATTGGTGGTGCCGCTGGCTTTTTCTTGATGTCAGGCTCAGACGCTGCTCCTGAAACACTTGCAGACGAATCGGTTGCACCTGCAACTGAAACTGCAGAGGTAAGTGGCAGTGGTGCAAAGGTTGGCAGTGCTTTATATGTTGCGATGCCTCGACCTTTTATTTTTAACGTACCAGGTGCAAGTCGTGACCGTATTGTGCAAATAAAAGTGCAATTATTAGTGCGCGGTGATGTGAATGAAGAAACGGCCAAAAAGCATATTCCACTAATTGAAGGTACATTGCTTGGTGTGTTTTCAACCACCACCGCAGATGAACTGGGCACTAGCGAAGGAAAAGAAACCCTGCGAGTAGCAGCGCTTGATAAAGTACAAGCGGCGTTAATGGACGTAGAGGGAAGTAAAGTAATCGAGCGGGTGTTGTTTACCGGCTTTGTAATGCAATAAGGGGTCAGCGTGAGCGATTTATTATCCCAAGATGAAATCGATGCCCTGTTGCATGGTGTCGATGAAGTCGAAGAGGAGGATCTACAGGACGGTGATGATGGCAGCGGTAATACGCTACAATACGATTTTTCTTCACAAGATCGTATTGTTCGTGGTCGCATGCCGACTCTGGAGATTGTGAACGAACGATTTGCTCGACACATGCGAATTAGCTTGTTTAATATGATGCGCCGCACTGCTGAGGTTTCTATCAATGGCGTACAAATGATAAAGTTTGGTGAATATATCCACACTTTATTTGTTCCTACCAGTCTTAACATGGTGCGCTTTCGTCCTCTTAAAGGTACTGGATTAATCACCATGGAAGCACGGTTAGTGTTTATCTTGGTTGATAACTTTTTTGGTGGCGATGGTCGCTATCATGCGAAAATAGAAGGTCGTGAATTTACGCCTACTGAGCGCCGTATTGTACAAATGCTATTAAAAATAATCTTTGAAGATTACAAAGAAGCATGGGCGCCGGTAATGGACGTGTCTTTTGAATATCTTGATTCAGAAGTTAATCCAGCAATGGCGAATATCGTCAGCCCCACCGAAGTAGTAGTGATCAGTTCATTCCATATTGAGCTGGATGGCGGTGGCGGAGATTTCCATATCGCATTGCCGTATTCAATGCTTGAACCTATTCGTGAATTACTCGATGCTGGTGTGCAATCAGATACTGAAGATACCGATTTACGTTGGAGCAAAGCCTTACGTGATGAAATTATGGATGTTGAAGTTGAAATATCAACACAACTGCTTGAAGTTGATTTAACCTTAGCGCAAATTATGGAGCTTAAGGCTGGGGATATTATTCCTGTTGAAATGCCAGAGCACATAACGGTGTTTGTCGAAGAGCTGCCGACCTTTAGGGCGAAAATGGGTCGTTCTCGTGATAACGTTGCGCTGCAAATTAGTGAAAAAATTAGACGTCCTGAATCAGTCAAATCAGAGTTGCATGTCTTTACAAAAGGTGGCAAAAAGCTTGATTCAGATGCGGAATTAGCAGAACTAGAAGATGATCTACACCTTTCAGAAGGCGTAGATTTAGACTGGTAAGAGAATTAAAAGGTTTAATAGTATGAGTGATGACCAAGATACAATGGACGAATGGGCGGCTGCTTTAGCCGAAGCCGAAGGAACCGACAGTTCTGACGGTGCCAAAGTAACTGAACTTGACGAGTTAAGTGATACTAGACATGAAATGAGTGGCGAAGAAAAACGCAAACTCGATACAATTTTAGATATCCCGGTAACTATTTCGATGGAAGTTGGGCGTTCAAAAATCAATATTCGTAACTTACTTCAGCTTAACCAAGGTTCAGTTGTTGAACTTGATCGTGTTGCCGGTGAACCACTGGATGTATTAGTTAATGGTACATTGATAGCGCACGGTGAAGTCGTCGTAGTTAATGATAAATTTGGTATCCGCCTCACTGACGTGATCAGCCAAGTTGAACGGATCAAAAAGCTGCGATGAGCAGTTGGCTTTTTTTATCGACTGCAGCAAGCTCAGCACTGCCCGCAGCGACACCTATGGGCGACTTACTCTCAATGGTAATGTCTTTAATCATGGTGCTAGTACTGATTGTGGTACTGGCATTTTTGGTTAAAAAACTAAACCCCAATTTAGCAAATACCGACGAATTTAAAGTGGTGCGTAGTTTACCATTAAGTGCGCGAGAGCGATTAATGGTCGTCGAAATTGATAATTGTCAGCATTTATTAGGTGTAACGCCGCATAGTATTAACTACCTGCATAAATTAGAAACCCCGTTAACAGAAAAAGAGTTGCCAGCCCTAGCACAACGTTTTGGCAAGCTATTAAACCCACAAACTAACCACATTAAAAAGAATTAATAATATGACTAAGTGGCTGCTTATACTTTTTGCATTCGTTTTTATTCCCTCAGTTAACGCCGAAGGCATTGAAGCGTTAAGTATTACGACTAATCCAGATGGCTCGCAAGATTATTCTGTAACCTTGCAAGTTCTGGCTATTATGACCGCGCTGAGCTTTATACCCGCTGCGGTGATCATGATGACCTCATTTACTCGCATTATTGTAGTACTGGCTATTTTGCGCCAAGCAATTGGTTTGCAACAAACACCATCAAATCAAATACTGTTAGGTATGTCGCTATTTCTAAGTATTTTTATAATGACGCCGGTTTATCAAAAAGTGAATCAGCAAGCCATTGAGCCATATTTAAATGAGCAGGTGACCTCGATTCAAGCGCTTGAACTTGCCAAAGAGCCGATGAAGGAATTCATGCTCTCACAGGTGCGCATAAAAGATTTAGAAACCTTCGCTAAAATTGCTGGGTATGACAAGTTAGACTCACCTGAAGCGACGCCATTAATTGTATTGATCCCCGCATTTATAACCAGTGAATTACAAACTGCATTTATTATTGGTTTTATGTTTTTTATTCCATTTTTGATAGTCGATTTAGTAGTTGCGTCAGTTTTAATGGCCATGGGTATGATGATGCTCTCGCCGATGATTGTGTCTATGCCGTTTAAAATTATGTTGTTTGTACTTGTCGATGGCTGGAGTTTAGTAATGGGCACTTTAGCGAAGAGTTTTGGCTTAGGTACTTGATATGGCAATACAATACTTTGCCTACAAAGGTTAGGAGGGGACCATGGAACCGGAAATTTTTGTTGACATACTCAGCGATTCTTTGTTTTTAGTTATTAAGTTAGTCTCCGCAATTGTGGTACCAGGTTTATTAGTGGGTTTAGTGGTTGCCGTTTTTCAAGCTGCTACATCAATCAATGAACAAACATTAAGCTTTTTGCCGCGCTTATTAATTACCATCAGTGCGTTAATTGCTGGAGGGCATTGGTTAACGCAAGAGTTAATGGATTTTTTCACTCGTTTAGTGCTTATCATCCCAGAGATAGCAGGCTAGTATGGAGTTTCCTTTTTCAGTCATTATTCAGTGGCTGAGTGACTTTTTGTTACCACTAGTACGGATCAGCTCGATGATTATGATCATGGCGGGGCTGGGTGCTAAAAATGTGCCTACGCGGATCAAGATGGGTCTAGCGGTAATGATTACCTTTTTAGTTGTACCAGTACTTCCGCCTGCGACATTTAATAACTTATTCTCTTTTGAGATGATCTTGGTAGTTATTCAACAAATGTTAATCGGTGTTGCGATAGGTTTTGCTTCTGTATTGATGTTGAATACTTTTGTGTTAGCAGGGCAAATATTAGCAATGCAAACTGGTCTTGGTTTCGCCTCAGTTGTTGATCCTTCTAATGGTATGAGTGTGCCTGCTGTTGGGCAGTTTTATTTGATTCTAGCAACGCTATTATTCTTTGTATTTAATGGCCATTTAATGATGATCCAAATGGTAGTGCATAGCTTTGAAGTGCTGCCAATCGACGGTAATTGGTGGGCGGTTGATCATTATTGGGACATAGTGACGTGGGGCGGCTGGATGTTTACTACCGCCTTGGTGCTATCTTTGGCGCCTTTAACAGCTATGCTGGTGATTAATATGTCGTTTGGTGTGATGACCCGTGCAGCACCGCAGTTAAACATTTTTTCAATCGGTTTTCCGTTTACCTTGGTTGCAGGTTTAGTCATTATTTGGGCAACCTTAGGTAACTTTGTTACTCAATTTGAATTTCAATGGTTAAAAATGATTGAGTTAATGTGTACTTTAGTTGGTTGTTCCCCATAGGAGAGAGTGATGGCTGAAGATTCAGGTCAAGAAAAAACCGAAGAACCCACGGGGAAAAAAGTAAGCGACGCGAAAAAGAAAGGCCAAGTTGCGCGCTCAAAAGAGCTTGGCACCATGTTTGTACTTATTTTTTCAGCCATTTCATTACTTATGTACGGACCTGAGATTGGCAAGGGACTGTATAATATAATGGGTCGCATGCTCAGCTTGAACCGTAATGAAACGTACGATACCACTAAAATGTTTTCAGTGTGGGGAGCGGTGGCCGATGCGCTAGTATTTCCGATGGCGATGTTTGTGTTTATTATTGTGCTGGCGGGTATCATAGGTAATACCTTGTTAGGTGGTTTTAACTTTAGTTGGGAGGCGGCAGCACCTAAAGCCAGTAAAATGTCACCAGCAAAAGGTATAAAGCGGATGTTAGGTCCACAAGCGGGCGTCGAGTTGGTGAAATCGATTTTAAAGTTTGTGGTAGTAGCTGGCTTTGCTATCTTTTTGATCAACACCTTCTTTGATGAAATTCTTCATCTGAGTATTGAAAGTGCGCCGGGCAATATCATTCATGCCTTAGAGATACTCGCATGGATGTTTTTAGGACTGACCTGCACCTTAACCATTATTGCTGCGATTGATGCGCCATACCAAAGCCATAAACATCACAAAGAATTAAAAATGACTCTACAAGAAGTCAAAGATGAATATAAAAATTCTGAAGGTGATCCGCAAATTAAAGCGCGTATAAGACAAACGCAAAGACAAATGTCGCAGCGACGCATGATGCAGGATGTGCCAGATGCCGATGTAGTTGTCACCAACCCTACTCATTACTCTGTGGCATTAAAGTACGACACAGAGCGCGCTGGCGCGCCGATAGTCGTTGCCAAAGGCATTGATGAGATGGCGATGCAAATTAGGAAAATAGCCATTGGTAACGAGGTACCCATCCTTGAATCCCCCATGCTAACTCGAGCACTGTATCATACCGCCGAAGTAGGAGAGCAAATCCCTGACCAACTATTTACTGCAGTCGCACAAGTTTTAGCTTATGTATTTCAGCTTAAACGCTTTCAAAAAGGCCGTGGTAAACGCCCTACAAAATTGAATAAAACACTCCCAATTCCAGATGCCTATAAGTATTGATTTGAATAATCAGTATTCTTTTAAGCTAGTAATTAATAACTTGGAATAGTTATTGCAAATTCCGTTTAGTGTCAATTTTTTGAAATTGTAGAATTATGGAATTTAAAGCTGTATTACAACAACTTAATAAAGATAAAAAAGAGTATTTAAAAGGTGTTGGTACACCTTTGCTGGTGCTCGCTGCGTTGGGTATGGTGATTTTACCGTTACCGCCATTTTTACTCGACATTCTTTTCTCGTTTAATATAGCTTTAGCATTAGTGGTGTTGTTAGTGACAGTTTACACCATGAAGCCTGTTGAATTTGGTATGTTTCCAGCAGTGCTATTGATTGCAACGATTATGCGTTTGGCACTAAATGTTGCCAGTACCCGGGTGGTGCTGCTTGAAGGTCATAACGGTGGTGATGCCGCAGGTAAAGTTATTGAAGCTTTTGGTTCAGTGGTAATTGGTGGCAACTACGCGGTTGGTTTAGTGGTGTTTTTGATTTTGATTATCATCAACTTTGTGGTAATCACCAAAGGTGCAGGCAGGATCTCTGAAGTATCGGCACGCTTTACCTTAGATGCGATGCCAGGCAAACAAATGGCCATTGATGCTGACTTGAATGCGGGTTTTATTAGTGCAGAGCAAGCACGAGATCGCCGTGAAGAAGTCACCCGTGAAGCGGACTTTTATGGCTCTATGGATGGTGCGAGCAAGTTTGTAAAAGGTGATGCGATTGCTGGTATTGTAATACTGATCATCAATATTGTTGGCGGCTTGTTTGTTGGTATGATCCAGCATGATTTAAGCTTTGGCAACGCCATGGAAGTGTATACTTTGCTGACCATTGGTGATGGCTTAGTCGCACAATTACCATCATTACTGTTATCAATTGGCACTGCAATTGTTGTTACTCGTCAAAATGAATCGCTCAATATGGGCGATCAATTTAAGAAACAACTCGGTAACGAGAAATCATTATTTATCGCCTCGGGTATTTTAATCGTGATGGGTTTAGTACCGGGTATGCCACATTTTGCCTTTTTAAGTCTTGGTGCATTACTTGGTTACTTAGCGTATTACACCCAGCAAAATAAGCTAAAAGAAGCAGCAGCAAAAGAAGCAGAAGCTACCAATGGTGGTGCAACAGGCACTGGTGTTGCTAACAAGCAAGAGCAAAAAGAGCTAGGTTGGGATGATGTACAACAAGTTGATGTAATTGGCCTTGAAGTTGGCTATCGCTTAATTCCATTAGTTGATCAATCACAAGGTGGCGAACTATTAAACCGGATCAAAGGGGTACGTAAAAAGTTATCTCAAGAACTTGGTTTTTTAATTCCACCGGTGCATATTCGCGATAACTTAGAGTTAGACCCAAATGCATACAGAATTACCATGATGGGTGTTTCAAGTGGTGAGGGGGAGCTTAAGCACGGTGATGAGTTGGCTATTAATCCTGGCCAAGTATTTGGTCCAATAAAAGGCATTGCTACTAAAGATCCGGCCTTTGGTCTAGACGCTATTTGGATCAAACCAGATCAAAAAGATGAAGCACAATCACTCGGTTATACCGTGGTTGATGCAGCAACAGTGGTAGCAACGCATATTAGTCAGTTACTAACTAACAGCGCGGCCTTGTTACTCGGCCACGAGGAAGTGCAAAATCTATTAGATATGCTGGCAAAAAGTCATCCTCGTTTAGTTGAAGGGCTAGTGCCAGATATTTTACCACTAACAGCAATTGTTAAAGTATTACAAAATTTATTAGATGAAGGCGTTGCTATTCGCGATATGCGTTCAATTGTACAAACCCTTGTTGAGTATGGCCCTCGAAGCCAAGATCCTGATGTATTAACCGCAGCAGTGCGAATTTCACTGCGCAGATTAATTGTTCAAGACGCGGTTGGAATGTCATCAGAAATCCCTGTCATAACCTTGGCGCCTGAGTTGGAACAGATGTTGCATCAGTCACTACAAAATGCAGGCGACGAAGGTGCCGGAATAGAGCCAGGACTTGCAGAGCGACTTCAACAATCATTAAATGAAGCGCATCAAAATCAAGAAATGGCCGGTGAACCTTCGATATTGCTAACGTCAGGAATGTTACGCACTGTGTTATCTCGTTTTGTTAAGTACACCATTCCAGGATTGCGAGTGATGTCTTATCAAGAGGTACCAGACGAAAGACAGATCAAGATTGTCAGCTCAGTAGGCCAATAATCGGATTTTAAAGGGGTTGAACCATGAAAATAAAACGTTTTTTTGCTAAAGATATGCGCACCGCACTGAAAGAAGTTAAAGATGAACTCGGTGTAGATGCTGTAATCATGTCAAATAAAAAATTAGCCAATGGGGTAGAGATTGTTGCCGCCGTTGATTATGAAAAAGCAGCCCCGAAAGCACCTGCACAAGCACATGTTGCTACGGCACAAGCACAAACAAATGCTAACTTTGTTAAACCTGCGCCACAACGTTCACAGCCTGAGCCGCAAGCTGCGGTAGCTGATAGCTTACAAGCATTATTAGAGCGCCAATCACCGCGTCCACGCTCACCTGAGCTTGCATCGATGTTTAGCCAGTCAGGGATTGATACATCAACTCAGTATCAACCACAGCAAACTCGCCATGAACCACAAGCACATAATGATTTTGCTCGTCGCGATACTGCGTCGCGTCCACAAACGCAAGCACATAGCTTAGGTTTTGATGATGATCTAGAAAGTGGTTTTGATGATTTAGATACTCCGATGCCAACAAAAAGTGCAGCCAAAACAGATGAAATTACCGCTATGCGTGATGAAATGGCAGCGATGCGTCAATTACTTGAGTATCAAGTATCTGGCTTGATGCAACAAGATTTAGCGCGTCGCGACCCTACTCGCGCATGCATGATCGATCGTTTAGTCGGAATGGGTATTGACAGTGAAGTTGCAGAGCAAATGGCCTGTTTTATTCCCGATGATGTGTCACGTCAGCAAGCATGGCAAGCGCTATTGCAAATGGTTGAAAACCAAATGCATACTACAAATAATGAAATACTACGCCAAGGCGGCGTATATGCACTTGTTGGCCCTACTGGGGTTGGTAAAACTACAACCGTGGCAAAACTTGCAGCCCTTGGCGCACAAAAATATGGCGCAGATAAAGTTGCGCTTATTACCACTGATACTTACCGTATTGGCGCTTATGAACAGCTTGCTACTTATGGCCGAATCATCGGTTGTGGTGTAAAACAAGTTAAAGATGCCAATGAATTAGCAGAAGTTTTATATCATTTACGAAATAAGCGTCTAGTATTAATAGATACAGCGGGAATGAGCCAACGTGATTTACGTTTAACTGAGCAGTTAAATACACTAATGCGTAATCAACGTGTCGATATTCGCAATTATTTAGTGCTCAGTGCGACCGCACAAATTAATGTTTTACAAGAAACCGTAAGACACTTTAAGAAGGTACAATTAAGTGGCTGTATTTTCACTAAATTAGACGAATCATTAAGTTTAGGTGAGATTATTAGTATAGCGATTCAAAATCGCCTTCCAATAGGGTATCTTACTAACGGTCAGCGCGTTCCAGAGGACATTCGGGTCGCCAATGCAGAGAAATTAGTAAAAAAAGCAGAACAATTGTATTTAAAAAGAACAAAAGCACAACATTCACGACGCCAAGCAGTAGCGTCAAGCACAGTAGGGATGTATGATTAACACAGTATTAGATCAAGCAAGTGGCCTGCGTAAAATGAGTCAAAACAATAATAACGGCGTTAAAGTTATCGCTGTAACAGGTGGCAAAGGTGGCGTAGGGAAAACTAACGTCTCACTTAACACTGCGATTGCGTTGGGTCAGCTCGGAAACCGAGTGTTAGTACTGGATGCCGATTTGGGTTTAGCAAATTGTGATGTGATGTTAGGACTTAGGGTAGAGCGTAATCTATCTCATGTACTATCAGGTGAATGCGAGCTCGATGAAATTTTAGTTGAAGGGCCTGCAGGAATTAAAATAGTACCAGCGACGTCAGGCTCACAAAGTATGGTGGAACTTTCACCATCAGAACATGCTGGTTTAATTCGCGCTTTTAGTGAATTAAATACCGAATTTGATATATTAATTGTTGATACTGCTGCTGGTATCTCTGACATGGTATTAAGTTTTTCGCGCGCAGCGCAAGATGTCATGGTAGTAGTATGTGATGAACCGAGCTCAATAACTGATGCTTATGCATTAATCAAAGTATTGAGTCGTGAGCACGGTGTGTATAAATTTAAAATCGTTGCTAATATGGTGCGCAGCATGCGTGAAGGCCAGGAACTATTTGCTAAGCTCTCAAAAGTAACGGATCGCTTTTTGGATGTCTCAATGGAATTGGTGGCAACAGTCCCGTATGATGAAAATATGCGTAAAGCAACTCGTCGTCAGAAAGTGATTGTTGATTTATTTCCAAGTTCCCCAGCAGCAATAGCATTTAAAACATTAGCGACAAAAGCAGTTAAATGGCCTATACCTAATCAACCATCTGGTCATTTAGAATTTTTCATAGAAAAATTAGTAAACGGCTAACTATGACGGCATCGGTGAATAAAGCGATGGGATATCAATCGACACAAAATTTAAATGTGATTGTTGAGCGACATGCTTCCTTAGTCAAAAAAGTGGCTTGTCATTTAATCGCTCGTTTACCCGCGAGTGTGCAACTCGATGATTTGATTCAATCGGGGATGATAGGGTTAATTGAAGCATCAAAGAACTTTGATGCGACTAAAGGTGCAAGCTTTGAAACCTTTGCAGGCATTCGTATCCGTGGTGCGATGCTGGATGAAATGCGCCGAGGTGATTGGGCTCCACGCTCAGTGCACCGTAATAGCCGCAGAGTCGCTGAAGCGATTAGTGAGCTAGAAAGCAGCCTGAATCGAGAACCTAAAGACAGTGAAGTTGCTGAAAAACTTGATATTACGCTAGATGAGTACCATCATATTCTTAGTGATGTAAATTCAAGTAAAGTGTTAGGTATAGAAGACTTAGGGGTAGATGAAGATGTTATCACACCAGTGGGACATGATTTAGCACTGGACAAGCCCTTTAATAACGTTAAAAATGAACGCTTTAATCAATCATTATTAACAGCTATACAATCTTTACCTGAACGAGATGGGTTAGTATTGTCGCTGTATTATAACGATGAAATGAATTTAAAAGAGATTGGACGTATACTCGATGTAAGTGAATCGCGTGTGAGTCAGATACATGGTCAGGCGATGATTAAGCTCAAAGCAAAAATCAATGACTGGATTAATTAGTAGTAAGTAAATATAGGTTCAGACCTCACCGGAGGATGTTTTGGATAAAAACATGAAAATTCTTGTTGTTGATGATTTTTCGACGATGAGACGTATTATCAAAAATCTGTTAAGAGATTTGGGTTTTACAAATGTACAAGAAGCTGACGATGGCTCAACAGCTTTACCGATGTTGCAGAATCAAGAATTTGATTTTGTAGTTACAGATTGGAACATGCCTGGCATGCAAGGAATCGATCTCTTGCGCGCTATTAGGGCCGATGACAGCCTGAAACACATTCCTGTTTTAATGGTAACAGCAGAAGCTAAAAAAGAACAAATTGTTGCTGCTGCACAAGCTGGTGTTAACGGTTATATCGTTAAACCATTTACAGCTGCAACACTGAAAACCAAATTGGAAAAAGTGTTTGAGCGTTTAGGTTAAATAAATAGGAGAGGCTTATGTCAGCACCTGCTGCGCCTCAGATCAGTTTAGAACAAGCCCGTCAGCTTGTGGTTTACCTTGAAAACGGTGAACAAGATAAAGCTGATCAGTTAATTATTGATGCGGCGTCAAAAGAGCAATCAGAATTATTTGCCGAAGTAGGCAAACTTACGCGTCAGCTTCATGATGCGTTGAAAAATTTTGAGCTTGATACACGTTTAGCTGATTTGACCAAAGATGCACTACCCGACGCGAAGCAGCGTCTTAACTATGTTATGGAAATGACCGAAAACGCTGCTAATAAAACCATGGATGCTGTAGAAGCAAGTTTACCCATTGCCCAACAGCTTGCTGATGACATTTCAGACATTAAACCCACTTGGGATCGTTTAATGAATCGTGAAATTGAGCTAGGTGAATTTAAAAAACTTTGCCATAGCTTAGATAAGTTCATGAATAGCTCGCAAACTAAAACGGATGAGTTGCAAGGACTCATGACCAATGTGTTAATGGCACAAGATTTTCAAGATTTAACCGGTCAAGTGATCCGTCGGGTTATCGAGCTTGTTAGAGAAGTAGAAGACAGCTTGATCCACTTGTTGACAGCATTTGGCAGCCAAGATGATAGCGAAACAAAAACAATAGCACCAGTCATTGAAAAACCGCCTGCTGAAAATACACTTGCAGGCCCTGAAGGGCCAATTATTGATAAAGAATCTCGTGATGATGTTGTCTCAGGACAAGATGATGTTGATGATTTATTATCAAGCTTGGGCTTCTAAGAGGAGAAAACTGCATGAGCTTTGAAGTCGATGAAGATATTTTACAAGATTTTCTAGTAGAGGCTGGAGAAATTCTTGAGCTTTTGTCAGAACAGCTGGTGGAGCTTGAAAATAACCCAGATGATACCGAATTACTCAATGCAATTTTCCGTGGTTTTCATACGGTAAAAGGCGGCGCAGGCTTTTTAAGCATGACTGAACTAGTCGATGCTTGCCATGGTGCAGAGAACGTTTTCGATTTATTGCGTCAAGGTGTTCGTAAGGTTAATTCCGAACTGATGGACGTGATCTTGCAAGCACTCGATACTATCAACGAAATGTTTGCGACTATCCAAAGTAGAGAAAAACCAGAACCAGCAAATCCAGAATTACTCGCTGTTTTACATAAATTAGGGCTGCCGCCAACGGCTGAAGAATTAACTGGCAGTGCTGAACCTGCAGGCGATATCCCTGTTGTTGATGCTGATGATATTTTAGATGATTCTGACGATCCATTTGCGCTAGACTCATTATTTGATGGTCAAGTTGATAGCGATCAAAAAGATGTTCAAATCGATGAGATAACAGAAGATGAATTTGAGAGCCTGCTTGATGAGCTCCACGGACAAGGGCAAAGTCCTATAACGCCAACAACCACTGTCAGCAATGAATCATCAAATAGTGATATTACTGATGATGAATTTGATAATTTATTGGATGAATTGCACGGCATTGGTAGCTTCGGTCTAGTAAGTAATAAAGATACTGCAGGCACCGAAAGTGCTGCGCCTAAACCGGCCCAAGCACCTTTAGCACCGACGAAAAGTAATGGTCCAGATGAAATCAGCGATGATGAATTTGAAGCTTTACTTGATGAATTACATGGTAAAGGCAGCGCGCCACAAGCGGTCGCTGAGACTGAGCCAGCACCCGCTAAAAAAGCACCAACACCTGCACCTGTTGCCGCAGCTAAGCCAGTGCCCAAACCAGCAGTGTCTGAGCCTGTGAAAGCAGCTGAAAAATCCGCACCAGCTCCAGCGACAGCTGTTGCTAAAAAACCAGCTCCTCCACAAGCTGATACGACGGTGCGTGTTGATACAAAACGCCTAGATCAAATAATGAACATGGTTGGTGAACTGGTATTGGTTCGCAATCGTTTAGTCAGTTTAGCAACCAATACTGAAAGTGAAGCGATGGGTAAAGCCATTTCGAATCTTGATGTAGTAACCGCAGACTTGCAAGGTGCGGTAATGAAAACGCGGATGCAACCGATCAAGAAAGTGTTTGGTCGTTTTCCTCGCGTAGTCCGTGATTTAGCCCGCAGTTTGAGAAAAGACATTAACTTACTGCTCGTGGGTGAAGAAACCGATTTAGATAAAAACTTAGTTGAGGCACTGGCAGATCCTTTAGTCCACTTGGTGCGCAACTCGGTTGACCATGGTATTGAAATGCCTGATGTGCGTGAAGCGGCAGGTAAGTCAAGAACTGGGACTGTTACTTTATCAGCATCGCAAGAGGGTGATCATATTTTGCTCACCATTCGTGATGATGGTGCAGGTATGGACCCTGAAAAACTGAAAAAAATAGCAATCAATAAAGGGGTGCTTGATCACGAGCAAGCAGCTCGATTATCTGATACAGAAGCCTATAACCTTATTTTTGCACCAGGCTTTTCCACCAAAGAACAGATCTCTGATATTTCGGGTCGTGGTGTGGGTATGGATGTGGTGAAAACCAAAATTACCCAACTAAATGGTTCTGTGAGTATTCAATCTGAGCTAGGTGTAGGCACAATCCTAGAAATTAAAGTACCGTTAACGTTGGCTATTTTGCCGACATTGATGGTGGTTGTCGGTGAGCAAACATTTGCATTACCACTGGCTGGTGTTAATGAAATATTCCACCTAGATCTAACTAAAACGAATGTAGTTGATGGTCAATTAACCATTATTGTTCGTAAGAAAGCACGACCGTTGTTTTATTTAGAACATTGGTTAGTTAAAGGTGCTGACAGATCATTACGCAAAGCTCAAGGCCATGTTGTAATTGTACAAATTGGTACGCAACAAGTTGGTTTTGTAGTGGATTCATTGATTGGTCAAGAAGAAGTTGTTATTAAACCGCTTGATGCTTTACTACAAGGAACACCTGGTATGGCAGGTGCAACGATCACGTCTGACGGTGGTATAGCGCTGATCTTAGATGTTCCAAACCTGTTAAAACACTACGCAGGTTAGGCCAATTCTTATCTTATTGTGAGGGCTAAATATGGCTCTCACAGATAAAATTTAACAAGAGTATGCCAATGGCAGTTAAAGTTTTAGTTGTTGATGATTCAAGTTTCTTTCGCCGCAGAGTGAGCGAAATACTCGAGCAAGATAAGGATATCGAAGTAATTGGTTTTGCGGTAAATGGCCGAGAAGCGGTCGATAAAACAAATCAACTTCGTCCAGATGTAATCACCATGGATGTTGAAATGCCCGTGCTTGATGGCATTAGTGCTGTAAAAGAAATCATGGCAGCAAATCCAACCCCTATTCTGATGTTCTCCTCACTGACTCGTGATGGCGCAACAGCAACCTTAGACGCACTTGATGCGGGTGCTCTAGATTTTTTACCGAAAAAATTTGAAGATATTGCTCGTAATAATGAAGATGCGATTAAGTTATTACAAAATAAAGTAAAAGAAATTGGACGCAAGCGTCTTTCGCGCTTTAGTCGGCCGACAACGCCTCCTGCATCGGCACCAATACCTCCCGTTTCTGCAGGTACAACAAGTCGCCCTGCGATAACTCAACCAGATCGAAGCTTTAACCGGAGCGCTGCACCTGCGACTAATATTGCAGCTAACACTCGCGCTTCAGGAAAGAAATATCAAATAGTTGCAATAGGTACTTCAACGGGAGGACCTGTTGCACTGCAAACAATTCTGACTCAGTTGCCCGCTAATTTTCCGCACCCTATTTTGTTAATACAGCATATGCCAGCTGCGTTTACGCCAGCATTTGCCACACGTTTAAACGGCTTGTGCAAAATAAAAGTAAAAGAAGCACAACAAGGCGACCGATTAATGCCAGGCGTCGCGTATCTAGCGCCGGGCGGTCAACAAATGTTGATTGAGGGACGGGCTGGCAATCGCACTTTACGTGTTTTTGAAGACGATAGTGCCCGGATCACCTATAAACCAAGTGTTGATGTTACTTTTGCAAGTACAGCCAAATCGTTCCAAGGTGATGTATTAGCTGTGGTACTTACAGGCATGGGCGCAGATGGAAGAGACGGTGCAAGAATGCTTAAACAAGCCGGCGCTACTATTTGGGCACAAGATGAAAAAACCAGTGTGGTATATGGTATGCCACAAGCGGTTGCTAACGCAGGGTTATCATCGGCAAGCATTGCGCTTGAAGACGTTGCTAATCGGTTAGTTCGAGAGATTGGTTGTGGATAAGTTGTCGTTTCTAGGCCTGTTCGTTGCACTTTTGGCGATTGGTTATGGCTACTCACTAGAAGGCGGTGTTGTGAGTGCTTTATTTAATGGCCCGGCATTAATCATTGTGTTGGGCGGTACGTTAGGTGCTGTAATGCTACAAACACCAGCAAGTACGTTTAATAAAGCATTAAGAATAAGCCACTGGGTATTTTTCCCACCAAGTTACGATATCAACAGAGCAATTGAGCAAGTTAAAAGTTGGTCACAAAAAGCCCGCCAAGAAGGGTATTTAGCACTTGAAGAAATAGCGTTAACCCATCCGGATCCATATGTTGCCAAAGGCTTGAGTTTACTGATTGATGGCAACAGTGAGCAAAAACTCAGAGACACACTAGAAATTGATTTGTTGCTAGAAAGAGAACGGCTGCTTGAAGCCAGTCGAGTTTATGAGGCGTTGGGCGGTTACAGTCCTACCATCGGTATATTAGGCGCAGTGCTTGGTCTGATCCAAGCGATGTCATTTATCACTGAACCTGAAAAGTTAGGTGCAGGGGTTGCGACTGCTTTTCTTGCCACCATTTATGGGGTTGGCTTAGCAAATTTATTGTTTTTACCTATGGCTAACAAGCTCAAACAACAAGTAGAACAAAAGATGCTGTTTCATGAGTTATTAGCTGAAGGAATTATTGCCATGAGCCAAGGTGATAGCCCTGTCAATATTGAGCTGAAACTTGAAGCGTATCGTGTAGAGCGTCCAAGTCAGCTTCAAGAATAATTATTATGATGCGCCGTCGACTTCGTCACTCATCGACCAAAAGTCAGCATACAGAACGTTGGCTAGTGTCGTACGCTGATTACATGACTATTATGTTTGCATTCTTTGTAGTGATGTATGCGATTGCGATTAATAAAGAAGAAAGCTTCCAAATTTTATCTGATTCGCTGGAGCAGGTTTTTGACAAGTCAGCTCGTCAGTATAGTCAAGAGGGTCAAGGCGTGACGGGGACCGGTTTATTAACCGATAGAGTGACTCCTGAAAACGAACTACTGTTTGGTGAAAGTATTCAAAAGCAAGAAGCTGGCCCAGAGTTACTGGATGGACAAAGCGATACCAGTAATATAAAACAAAAACACTTAGGCAAACCTTTAGATAGCTTATTAACTAAATTACAATCAGCCTTGATCGATGAAATACGCGATGGCGAAGCAAGTTTAGAGTTGCACCAAGACTGGTTGATCATTGAATTAAGCTCAGGAATGTTATTTTCCAGTGGCAGTGCTGTGGCGCATCAACGCGCGAAAGCAGTGATAAAATTAGTAAACGATATTATTGCCCCAGTAGATAACTACGTTAGAGTGCGTGGTTATACCGATAATGAAACCATTCATAATGAAATGTTTCGTTCTAATTGGGAGCTATCTGTTGCAAGAGCGACCTCGATTTTAGTCGAACTTGATGCATTAGGTATCAACCCTGCGCGCATGGCCATTGAAGGATATGGACAGTATTCACCTTTTGCTGATAATGATACAGAGCAAGGACGTGCTGAAAATCGTAAAGTAGTCGTTGCATTATCAAAATATGGTTTGCCACCCAAGCCCATTGTTACAACCGAGCAACCAGCAACAGAAACTGAAGCAGAGCAACCAATTGAGTTGCCAAGTGATGACAACACTATTAAAGTGATCCAACTCCCACACGGTGGTATAAGAATTACAACGCGCAACGAACAAAAATAAGGTGTGATGTGAAAATTTGGACGGTAGCAAATCAAAAAGGTGGAGTAGGGAAGACGACCACGGCTGTGAGCTTAGCTGGTATATTAGCGCTGCAAGGAAAGCGAGTATTACTGATTGATACCGATCCTCATGCATCTTTAACGTATTACTTTGGCATTGATTCAGAAGATTTAGAAGTCAGTGTATATGATATATTTGCCCGTGGAAACAGCATGGCAAGTGAAGAAATATTGCAAGCTTTGTGTCCATCGAACATAGATAACTTAGATATTCTTCCTGCAACGATGGCAATCGCGACACTTGACCGCAGTATGGGTAATAAGACCGGAATGGGGCTTATCTTAAAAAAAGCTTTAGCAAAAATTAGTGAGCATTATGATTACGCTATTTTAGACTGTCCGCCAGTGTTAGGTGTATTAATGGTTAACGCATTGGCTGCAAGTGAACGCATTTTAGTGCCAGTACAAACTGAGTTTTTAGCACTCAAAGGACTAGACCGAATGATGCGGACCATGGAATTAATGCAAAGCTCGCAATCAAAGCAGTATCAATATACCATTATCCCTACAATGTATGATAAGCGCACTAATGCATCCCTTGAAGCATATAAGACATTACAGCAAACGTACCAAGAAAAAGTATGGCCAGGGGTAATACCCGTAGATACTAAGTTCCGTGATGCAAGTTTAGCTCAACAAGTACCGATTCAGTATTGTCCACGCTCAAGAGGTGTTTATGCTTATCGCGCATTACTCGATTATTTGATTGAACAAGGTTAATGAATGAGTAAGCAATTATTTGCTAATGAAAAAGTAATGACCCAGTACTTGGGGGCTTTACTGTGCGAAGACGATGAGTCAACAGACTTACACCCGGTTGCAAAATTACTCGAACAAGTTCCATCCACAGAAAGTAGCAATAAAATGCCACTCAAGGCGTCGCAGCAAACCATTGTGCAGCCAAACGCACTTGATGAGCCAAAGACTAGTATTGAGGAAGAAATACCCGCGCCCCTTGAGAAACCACAGATCCAAGCTAATATCAAAGATATAGCTAAAGTGAGTGAACAGCTAAATGTTGCTGAAGCTAAAACTCCTGTACAGCGTCAAGAAGATTATTTTGATGGTGAGTTTCAGGCGTTATTCTTTGAAGTGGCTGGGCTTACCCTCGCAGTACCATTAAAAGCATTAGGTGGTATTCATCAATTAGGTGAAGTTAATCAGCTTTTTGGTAAACCCAAGTGGTTTAAAGGAGTGATGCTAAATCGTGATGAGAATCTTAATGTAGTTGATACAGCGCTTTGGGTGATGCCAGAAAAGTATACCCAAGAGTTAGAAGACAAATTAAACTACCAATACTTAATTACTTTAGGTAATAGCCAATGGGGATTGTTGGCTGAAAAGCTGGTTAATAACATTACACTACGCAGTGAAGATGTGAAATGGCGAGCTAAAAGTGGCAAGCGGCCTTGGCTTGCAGGTGTAATTAAAGAAAAAATGTGTGCCTTAATTGATGTGCAAAGCTTAGGTCAATTATTAGAGCAAGGTTTAGATAGCCGCGACCAGTAACGATATTCGGAGTAATAACATGAGTGAACAAAGATTATTATCAAGCAGTAAAAATACCGATGGCAATGATGAAGTATTGCAGTGGGTAACTTTTAAGCTTGAATCAGAAACCTATGGTGTGAATGTGATGCAAGTGCAAGAGATTTTGCGTTATACAGAAATTGCTCCAGTACCAGGTGCTCCAAGCTATGTTTTAGGGATTATTAATTTACGTGGCAATGTTGTAACAGTAATCGATACGCGTGCACGATTTGGTTTGATGTCTGCAGAAGCAACAGACAATTCACGAGTATTAATTATTGAAGCTGAAGAGCAAGTCATTGGTATCTTAGCCGACAGTGTAGCAGAAGTGGTTTATTTGCGTAGCTCAGAAATTGATAGTGCACCAAACATTGGTACTGAAGAAAGTGCCAAGTTTATTCAAGGTGTCAGTAATCGTGATGGTGAATTATTGATTTTAGTTGATTTAAATAAATTACTAAATGACGAAGAGTGGGATGAGTTGAGCGATTTATAACGCTTACGGAAAAACTATGTTGTTATACTCGTTGCTTGGAGTCTCAATTGTACTGGTGTTAGTATGCTTGGGACTAATTTTTATTAATAATAATAAGTACGCTGCAGCATTAAAAAGCAAAATACTGCAACTGCAAGAAACTCAACAACAGCTCAGTATTTTACGCAGTGAAGTCGCAGAAATGCGCACCGGTATGCTAAGTATTGGTAAGCGATTAGTCGCTGTAGAGCAGCGAAATCAAGAGTTAGCGCAATTACAAGATGCGCAAAAATATGACGATCCTGATGCGAAAATTTATTCTCGAGCAGTGAAAATGGTTGAACTAGGTGCCGATATTGAAGAGATCATACGAGAGTGTGAACTTCCGCGTGCCGAAGCAGAACTATTAATGTCGTTACATCATCAAAAGGGCGCTAATTAGCGCCTTTTACTTTTTACGCCTGAATATTTAACTTGCCTTGAAAGTCTTGCCAGCCTGGTGGGAATTTACCCCGCAGTACATATGAAAAAGCAATCAGTTCGGCAATCACATAATACAGTTCTCTTGGGATCTCTTCGCCAAGCTCTAAATGCGATAACGTTTTAGCCAATGCTTCATCTTTGTGGATCAAAATTCCTTTTTCTTCTGCAGCTTTAATGATCTCTTCTGCGAGCTCACCAAACCCTTTACTACTGACTGTAGGAGTACGACCGGCTTCGTAAACTAAACCAATTGCAGACTTATGTTTTGGTATCTCACTCATGGCTTAAACCTTAATATTAATAATGGCATGGGATTGATAAAAAGCTTGGTGTTGCGGCGCACCTTGGCTTAGCTTCATTTCACCAACTTGTAGGCCATGAGCTGTTAATTTATGACGCAAACTCTCAAGGTGCGGATGAGCCATTGCGGTGATATCTTGGCTTGAGGCAAGTAATTGACAATCGAGTGCTTTATCCATTAATTCAGCGGTGATCTGTAATTGGCCAAGCTCAGCGTAATCAAAATTAAGTCGCACAAACCAAACATTTTTAGCTTCGAGTTTATTTTGGCTTGGTTTTTTATATTGTCCTAATGAAATTTCTGTTTGTGCGGTTTCCGGTGGCAGTCGCATCGGCAGTAAAAATTGTACTAACGGATTATTATCAGGCTGCTGATTGATGGGGGTGCTGTTAATTTGGCTAATTGCAGTTTTTATTTGGCTCAGCTCAGCCGCTAAGGCTTGTGATTGTGGCTGTAGTAATTGTTCTTGCAGTTTCTGTGGGTTAGTTGCTTTAAAGTTAGGCACTAATACTTGTAATAAAGCATCAAGTGAGCTTTGACTGTTAAAATTCAACGCACTGATATTTGCTAAGCTTGGAGCCGCTAAAATCGCCACTGCCAAATGCTCAATAGATTGGCTAAAACTATTTTGCAGGGCACTAGTTGTTAAGCTTTCTGGACGCAAAACACTGAGTATTTCTCGTTGAATGGTTAACGGTTGCAACGATTGGCTGTCAATCATGCGGCTAAAAGCTTGATTGACTAGCCGATTTAAATCGACATTATCACTTACTTTGGTCGCTGCTAGTTTATTAATTTGTGAAGCGATATGCTGTTTATCGTAGTTTGCTGCTGATTTAAAATTAGGCAGCGGCTTTTCGATAGGCGTTTTTAAAAGTGATGCCAATAATTTGGCTTCCAGTGGCAAGCTAATCTGGCTGGCTGGCAAAGCGCTGGTTATCGGTCCTTTTAATAGTGCTTCTATATGTAAGTGAGTACTTGCTTTTAGATTGTCGTTGTTTAGCTGTGCTGTTAGAGATGCTACTTTGGTATCTACTCCTGCAGCAAAAGGTGGAGTTGTTTTTAATTTTTGCTGAGCATCGGCTATAACTGTTTTGGCGACAGCGCTATTATCACTGACATTGACAGTTGTACTATTGGTTTTGCTGGGTAGAACTTGTTCGGGACTGTGTGCTAGCGCTTTAGCGATAGGTTCTTTGTTTAGCTGAGCAGGTTGAGCATTAATATCAGATGCTGCTTGTTTTGGATTAACAGTAACCTGCGGTGTTTTATTTTGCGCTACTGTAGTTTGCTCGCTGGATTGAATCGCGGCAGCTAGTTTATTTAATTGTTTGTAGTTATCGGTATCTTTGCTCAGTGGCGCCGCAGTAGTACTGTTATTTTTAACCGCATTAGGCTCTGTAATACTTGCTAAACCGGCTTTTAATCGCTGAAATAACTGTACCAGGGGAGGCGATTGATGATAATGCTTTGGCAGCGCGGTACCTTGGCTAATATCTGTCAGTAATGGTTGGGTGTTGCTTGTCGCCATTGCCACAAGGTTTATTTGCCTGAGTGATTTGGGTAGTAAGGTTTGTGCAGTTTGATCTGTTGGTGTTAGTGATTGTGCTACAGCTGATTTATTGCTGACTTGACTAAATGGTTTGCTTTCAAAATAGCGTACAGCGTCACTTATTCGGGTTTTTAAGTCAGCAAAACTGTCTTGCAACCACGAGCTTATTGGGCTGCTGCTGACCAATAAGGGGCTGCTAGGTGCGACACTTGTTTGGGTATTAAACTGGCCTGGTACATGGCTTTTTTGTAGCAATGAATTAAAAGTATGGGCTAATGAATTTTTTAACTGCAGAGCTATTTTTGGTAGCTGCGTTTTTATTATTAATTGTTCATTAAGCGCATTTAATTGTACTTTTTGAATTACCCCACCAGGCTGAGTTGAGTGTATGCTGTGATTATTTAACGGCTGCTGCAGTGCGAGCTTAATATTGCCATTATAATTATTAAAGCTCAGTATTGCGGTATTTTTATCTAGCTGTAGCTGCCCATTTGGTACCAGTTTACTGAGCCAAAGAGCAAGTTTTGCTTGGCTGATTGGCTGCTGGTGAAGTGTATCAGCAAAGCGATTAACAACACTTAAGGTAAAATTATTGCGGTTCGGGGTAATTATTGCTTTTAGATCTTGCTCATTGTGCAGTAGTTGGGCGACTTCTTTATTGATAGGAATACTGGCGTGTAACTGATTTAACAGTAATTTTGCAGCAGGCTGTAAAATAATTTGCAACGACAAAGGTTTATTCTCGACCTGAACACCACTGTTAATTAAATTTAAAACACTTTGCAGTTGGTTTGTTTGACGCAAGCTGATCTCAGCTTGCTTTGGTAAAATAGTGAGTTGTTTACCATCATTACTGAGTTGAATATCGGCACTGGCAATTTTTTGAGTGTTTGTTTCAGTGCCAGTTGTAGCTAAGCGT
The DNA here is from genome assembly GCF_014163675.1 of Pseudoalteromonas sp. SR44-5. NCBI lineage: Bacteria > Pseudomonadati > Pseudomonadota > Gammaproteobacteria > Alteromonadales > Pseudoalteromonadaceae > Pseudoalteromonas > Pseudoalteromonas sp. SR44-5. Next base: position 14,808 of record NZ_JACJDT010000014.1, on the reverse strand, counting down.
AATGTTTGCCAATGCTTATCAACATAGACTTCCATCTGCACAGAGCCTTTGGCGAACACGATGTTTTTAGCGCTGAGTGTTTGCTCGCTGAAAACAGGTAATTGCTGTGCAACGCCATTGTGCGACGAATGACTGACAGGAAGCGAATTCGCTAATGTTATCTGTGTAGGTTTGTTCATTATTTTAAATCAAGTTTTTGTTAATCGGTGCAAAGCATTATTCGTATTACCCTATCATTATGCTAGACTAACGCCTAATTTTGGGTATAGAGAATCATCATCTTGTTACACATTAAGTCCGTCACCTGCATCAAGCAAGAACGTTGTTTGTTTGCGGATCTTAATTTCAGCTTGAAATCAGGCCAAATCATGCAATTAGCAGGCCCAAATGGGGCTGGTAAAACATCCTTGCTGCGTATAATTGCGGGTTTTTCTGCGCCCGATGAAGGACAAGTTATGTGGCAAGGTGAATCAATTGCTAAAAATTATGATGAATTTGCCCGGCAATTGTTATTTATCGGCCATAAAACAGGGGTGAATAGCCAACTTAGTGCGATTGAAAACCTGCGATTTTGGTTACAGATTCAAGGTTACGACACTGAGCAAGATCTTTACTCATTATTAGCTAAGATTGGCTTAGTTGGTCTTGAAGATGTACCTGTGCGTACTCTATCTGCTGGTCAACAACGTCGTGTTGCGTTGATCAGACTTTGGCTTAATGATGCGAAGTTATGGGTGCTGGATGAGCCATTTACAGCCTTAGATAAAGCCGGTATCGCATTTTTGCAGCAACGCTTTTTAGCTCACCTAGCACAAGGTGGGGCGATTTTATTAACCACCCACCAAGACTTAACGACCCACTTTAATGAGTTGCAAACCGTTACTCTGGAGTACCGACACTGATGTTACGCCAGCATTCATATTGGCAGCTATTTAGTGCCGTTTGTAAAAAAGATTTACGGCTGGCATTTCGCCAGCGTGCTGAAATCGTAAACCCCATTTTGTTCTTCTTAATTGTTATTACATTATTTCCGTTAGCAATTGGTCCTGAGCCCGGTCTACTTAGCCGTATGGCACCTGGTATTATCTGGGTCGCTGCGTTACTTTCAACCATGTTAGGCTTAGATAAACTATTTCGTGATGACTATCATGATGGTAGTTTAGAGCAATTGATTGCTTCATCGTACCCGTTACCGTTGACGGTGCTTGGCAAAGTCGTTGCCCATTGGATTATTACAGGCTTGCCGTTGGTGTTGATGACGCCGCTGTTCGCCTTGTTATTAAATTTAGACAATCAAGCATTGATTGCAACGGTGCTTACCTTGCTATTGGGTACGCCATTACTTAGTTTTATCGGCGCTATTGGCGCTGGGCTTACAGTGGGATTACAAAAAGGCGGCATTTTGATGAGTTTATTGGTCTTGCCTTTATATATCCCCGTATTAATTTTTGCAACGTCTGCTATCGATACCAGCACAATGTCGCTGGATTATAGTGGTCAGCTTGCCATCCTTGGTGCGATGCTTGTCATTGCAATTATCAGCGCACCAATTGCCATATCGTCAGCATTGAAAGTGAGTGTAAGTTAATATGTGGAAGTGGTTACATCCCTACGCTAAAGCAGATCGTGCATATCAATTATGCAATACGTTACTGCCCTATTTTGCCGTGATAACGGTTGTCTTTATGATTATTGGTTGGGTCTGGGGGTTAGCCTATGCACCAGCTGACTATCAACAAAAAGACAGTTATCGCATTATTTTCATTCATGTACCGTCAGCTATTTTGTCGATGGGGGCTTATTCATCAATGGCTATTGCGGCAGTGATCGCTTTGGTATGGCAACTTCGTAATGCCGAGTTGGCGGTGATTGCCATCGCACCTGTTGGCGCATGTGTAACTGCAATTGCACTTATTACTGGCGCCGCTTGGGGTAAACCTATGTGGGGTGCGTGGTGGGTATGGGATGCACGACTTACGTCTGAGCTCATTCTATTATTTCTATATTTGGGGGTATTGTCTTTATATCATGCCTTTGAAGATAAAAAAGCAGCAGGTCGAGCTGCATCTATTTTAGCTATTGTGGGGGTAATTAACCTACCCATTATCCACTTTTCGGTTGAGTGGTGGAACACCTTGCATCAAGGTGCCACTATTACTAAGTTTGATACGAAAGCCATTGATTCAAGTATGTTTTGGCCATTAATGGTAAATATAGTCGCGTTTGCTGGTTTTGTTGGCATGGTGACTTTGATGCGTCTTAAAAATGAAATTTTACAACGTGAAAAGCATCGCCCTTGGGTGCGTCAGTTGTTAAATAGGGGCTAGTTATGCAGTTTGATTCTTTTTCTGATTTTATTGCCATGGGCGGTTACGGCTTTTATGTGTGGCTTTCTTTTGGTTCATGTGCACTGATTTTATTAGGTATTTTAGTTAGTTCTTTGAATGATACTAAGCGCATTATGGCTTCTGTGCAGCAACAAGCTGAACGAGAGGCTCGCATTAAACACGCTCAACAGGAGAATCAAGCATGAACCCAAGACGTAAGAAACGTTTGCTTGGCGTCGTCGCTATTGTATTCGGTATTGGTGCCGCCATCGGTTTAGTATTGTATGCGCTGCAAGAAAATATTAACTTATTTTATACTCCAAGTGAGTTAATTGAAGGTAAAGGCCCGAATAAAGAAAAGCCGCACATTGGTCAAAAGTTGCGTATTGGCGGTATGGTGGTCCCAGGATCAGTGATTCGAGATGAAACCAGCCTACAAGTAAGCTTTACCTTGATTGATACAGGCCCTTTAGTAACGATCAAATACCAAGGTATTTTGCCTGACTTATTTCGCGAGGGGCAAGGGATTGTTGCTCAAGGTGTGTTGATTGAACCTAATGTAATAGAAGCGTTTGAAGTATTGGCTAAGCATGATGAAGAATACATGCCTGCTGAAGTTGCGGAAGCGGTGAAGGGGATCAAACACGAAAAACCTAAATATAACTTAGAAAGTGGCAATTAAGATGATCCCAGAACTCGGTTATTTTTCCCTAACACTGGCCATGGTGCTGAGTGTTTTATTGTGTATTTTTCCTCTATGGGGCGCACATACTGGTAATTTACGGTTAATGCGTGCAGCTCCTTCATTAGCTGTTGGCCAATTTGTATTTGTATTAGTGTCATTCGCTGCCTTAATTTATGCCAGTTTAACCGATGATTTTACCGTCGCGTACGTGGCTTATCATTCTAGCAGTACCTTGCCTTGGTATTATAAAATCACTTCAACCTGGGGTGGGCACGAAGGTGCTATTTTATTGTGGCTAGTAATGCAAGCCGGTTGGACAGCAGTAGTAGCACTGCGCTCTAATTCACTGCCTTGGATACTGCGTGCTCGTGTATTAGGTGTGTTAGGCTTTTTAGGTGTTGGCTTTATGCTTTACACCCTGTGGATGTCAAATCCATTTGAATTATTACTGCCGTATTTTCCTGTCGAAGGGCGCGACCTTAATCCGCTATTACAAGATCCAGGGATGATCATCCATCCACCTTTATTATATATGGGTTATGTTGGTCTATCGGTTTCTTTTGCATTCGCAATTGCAGCGTTATTAACAGGTAAACTTGATAATACGTGGGCTAAGTGGTCACGTCCTTGGACAATGACTGCGTGGGGATTTTTAACACTAGGTATTACTATTGGAAGCTGGTGGGCATATTCCGAGCTTGGCTGGGGTGGCTGGTGGTTTTGGGATCCCGTTGAAAACGCATCGCTTATGCCTTGGTTAGTAGCTACTGCATTATTGCACTCATTATCGGCAACCGAAAAACGCGGTGTATTTAAATCATGGACCGTATTACTTGCGATTGCTGCATTTTCATTGAGTTTACTGGGCACCTTTATTGTTCGCTCTGGCATTATTGTGTCAGTGCATGCGTTTGCTACCGATCCTGATCGTGGCTTATTTATCTTAGCGTTTTTAGCGATAGTGGTTGGTGGTGCGTTAACCTTATATGCATTTAGGGTATCGCAAGTACGCAGCGAAGGTCGTTACAAACTGGTATCACGTGAAGTGGCGTTATGGCTCAATAATATATTTTTAGTGGTTGCTACATTTATTGTGTTACTGGGTACTTTATTACCTATGGTTCATAAAGAAATGGGCTTAGGCAGTATTTCAATTGGCGAACCATTCTTTAATAAAATGTTTGCCATTATTTTGGTGCCGTTTGCCATCTTAATGGGCATTGGCCCTCTGTTACGTTGGAAGCAAAATAAGTGGTCTTTTTTACAAAATAAACTACTTGTGTCAGCGTTAATGAGCATAGTGATCAGTGCTGCTTGGTTATATTCAAGTTATGCCAGCGTAGCGCCTTTAACTTTATTGGCGACCACGCTTGCGATATGGATTGTGATCACCACCGGTGTTGATTTATATGTTAAAGCTACTGTGCAAACTAACTTTAGCCAAGGTCTTAAAAGGTTAGGACTTAGTTATTGGGCTATGGTATTAGGGCATGTTGGTATTGCCTTTGTTATCGCAGGTGTCACTTTAACTTCGGCGTATTCGGTTGAACGTGATGTTTCGATGAAGCCGGGCGAAATCGTACAGTTAAATCAATATCAGTATCGTTTTGAAGGGGTATACACTATTCGTGGTGCAAACTACAGTGGTCATGCTGGAGAAGTGAGCGTCCTGAAAAATGATAAACTAGTCACTGTACTGCATGCTGAAAAGCGCCGTTACGATATTGGTATGCAATTTATGACTGAGGCTGCAATTGATGCTGGCTTTACCCGTGATTTATACCTTGCTCTGGGTGAGCAATTAAATAACGGCGGTTGGTCATTGCGCATCTATCACAAGCCATTTGTACGTTGGATGTGGATTGGTGGTGTATTGATCTCACTTGCCGGTTTTATGATTTTAGGTGACAAACGTTACCGTACTAGCAAGAAAAAAACCGATAAGTCACAGGAGAAACTGGTATGAACCGCAAGTTGTTAGCGCTGATACCTCTGCTGGCATTTGTTTTAGTGTGCGTGTTTTTATTTCAAGGTTTGTTTTCAAACCCAAGAGAAATTCAAACCGGTCGGTTAGGTCAGCCAATGCCAGCCTTTGATTTACCTGATTTAATGCAGGATTCAAAGCGTTGGCAAGATAGCCAATTAAAAGGCGATGTATATCTACTCAATGTATGGGGCACTTGGTGTCCTACCTGTTTAGCTGAATTAGATTATTTAACCCAATTGCGAGAGCAAGGCGTTAAAATTATCGGGCTTTACTATGTACAAAGTTATGATGCTGACTTTGATGGTGAATTTGATATGCCAGCGCTACGTGAAGAAGTGACGTCAATGTTAAGTCGTGCCGGTGATCCGTATCAGTTTAATATTCTTGACTTACACCGTACTCTTTCGCTTGATTTAGGTGTGTCAGGTGCACCTGAAACATTTTTAGTGGATAGCAAAGGCACCATTTTATTGCACCATACTGGCGATATAAACCCACGAGTTTGGCGTGCTAAATTTGCTCCCTTGATGCAGGAATTACAGCCATGAAATATTTTTTAATTGTTTTAATGATACTAGCCAGTGGCATAGCTATGGCAGAGCAAGATCGTTACCAATTTGATAACAACGAACAAGCGCAACGCTTTACTGAGTTAACTAAAGAATTACGTTGCCCTAAATGTCAAAATCAAAATATCGCAGATTCAGATGCTGTGGTTGCGAAAGATTTGCGCGAAAAAGTATTGGCGTTAGTCAAAGAAGGCAAATCGAAAGACGATGTGATTGAATATATGATTGACCGCTATGGCTATTTTGTTCACTACGATCCGCCAGTAACGCCAGCAACATTAGTGTTATGGGTATTACCTATTTTGATTGTGGTATTTGGCTTTGGCTTTATTATTTTTCGTCAACGTAAGGCTGCGGTTAAGCAAACATGGAGTGAGCAAGATGAGGCGTTATTAGCCAAGCTCATTGCGAAAAATGAACGTCAGGAGCAGATTTAAATGATACTAATGTGGGTTTCTTTTGCATTATTAACCTTATTAGCTGTGGCGTTTGTGGCATTACCGTTTTTGAGTAAAGAGCGGGTACAAAGTCTCACTTACAATGCTAATTCAGAGCTTATTGCCATCTACCATCAGCGCCTTGGCGAGCTGGCGAATGATTTAGCAAATCAACGTATTGATCAAGTTAACCATGATGAGTCTGTGATTGAGCTCAAACGTCGTTTACTAAATGAGTTATCGCCTGAAAAATCACTGATGAGCAGAGGCAATAACCGTATTTTTGCATTAACAGGCAGTGCATTTTTAATCGCTTTTACCGCTGTATTTTATACCGCAACTGGTTCACAACAACAGTTGCAGAACTGGCACAGCGCCATGGATAATTTAGCAGCTTATGGTGAACGAGCCGTGATGCAACAAGGCGAACCTTTAACCCAAAATGAATTACAAGCGTTTGCGTTAGGGCTACGCACTAAACTTGCGCAAAGTGGTGATGATCAAGTGGCTTGGATGCTACTCGGTCGCGTTGCAATGTCATTGAATGAATACGACATGGCGCAACAGTCATTTGATAAAGTGCTGCGCATGGATCCTGACAACATGCCTGTGCTGATCAGTTACAGCCAAGTACTATTACTTGAAGGCAGTGATGTAAATATGACGCGCGCTGCGGGTATGCTCTCTAAAGTGCTCAAAGACGATCCAACTAACCTTGATGCTATTTCATTGTTAGCGTTAATTGCTTATGAGCGTCATGATTGGTTGCAAGCAAAAGCAGCATTCGAAGTGCTTTTAAAGAGTATGGATGAGCAAGATACTCGCTATGACATGATTGCTCAGCGAATTACTGAAATTGAACAAAATATTACAGCTGAAAACACACAACTAGCACCTGCGTTGCAACCACAAGCTGAGCAGGGCAGTGGCGAGGATAATAACGCAGCTAAAATGAGTGCTATCAAAGTTACCGTTAATCTTGCGCCACAGCTTGCGGACAAGCTTCCAATCCAAGGTACCTTATTCGTATTTGCAAAAGCTGCCAATGGTCCGCCAATGCCGCTCGCAGTGGTAAAATTAACAGATTATAGTTTTCCAATTGAAGTACAGTTAAGTGATAGTAATGCTATGGTCGCAGGGTTAACGCTTTCAAGCGTTGATAAAATTATTTTAACTGCACGCATTTCAAAGGATGCATCAGTAATGCCTTCAACGGGTGAGTTGGAAGGGCGTTCAGATGTGTTAGAACGTAGCCAAACCAAGGCTTACGATTTACTTATCAATGAATTAATACCTTAAGGATAAAAGATGTTAAGACAGAGTTTAGTTTTGTTTGGGCTATTGGTGCTAGCAGGATGCGCGCAAGTGCCTGACGAAAAAATAGATGAGCGAGATCCACTACAATCATTTAACCGTCCAATGTATGATTTTAATATGGATGTACTTGATGCTTATGTTCTGCGCCCTGTTGCGGTAGGGTATGTGGCCGTAACACCAACACCGGTGCGCCGTAGTATCGTCAATTTTACTGGCAACATTAGTGCACCAACTGATGTAGTTAATGCCACGCTACAAGGTAAAGCGGGTAACGCAGGCGTGAGCTTAGCGCGGTTTTTAGTTAATTCAACTGTGGGTATTTTTGGCTTATTTGATGTTGCGACATCGCTTGGTTTGAATATTGTCGATGAAGACTTTGGTCAAACTCTGGGGGTATGGGGAATAGGCGACGGTGCTTATTTAATGCTACCGGGAATGGGACCGTCAACAGCGCGTAACCTAACGGGTGCAGTGGTTGATGGCTATGTGTTACCAAAAATTGCCTTAACCACGCCACAAACTGTATTGGTGTTTGCGTTAAAGGCTGTAGAAGCTCGGGCTTCTTTAATACCACAAGAAAGCTTATTGAATGAGTCACTCGATCCGTATATTTTTATGAAAGACATTTACTTTCAACGTCAGTTATATGAGTTGTATGATGGTAATCCACCGGTTGAAAAAGAGCCCGACGATTTTGATGAAGACTTTTTAGAAAGCCTTTAATGTGTATTTTCAGGTTAAATAAAAATGCCAGCGTCTAAGCTGGCATTGTTATTTACGGTATTATTTATTATCCTGCCAGCACTTTCATTTGTTCATTAGCCCAGTTAACGGCATCATGATACGCATCTGGCACTTTACCAGCGCCAAGACCAAGCTCATCTTTAATCGCGTTTGCACCTTGCCAATTGGCTTGTTCGTATAATTTTACTAAGCGCAGATATTGTGCCAGTAAACCTTGATCCTCTAATAATGCTAACTTTATGTCGTTGGATAATGGTAGCTTTTTCATCACGCTTTGCATATCTTCATCTAATATGGCATCCATTAATGACATCATACCGGTTAAAAAAGCCATGCCCGTATCTTTGAGTTTATTATGGTTTATAGCTAGCAACTCAGTAAAGCGTGCTCTGGTTAACGATAAGCGTATTAACTCTGCGGGTTTATCACCAGCAACTTGAGCTGCAAACAACAAGGATAAAAACTTTTTAATTTCTGCTGCACCTAGCACAATTAGTGCTTGTTTGATGGTGCTGATCTCAGCTCTGCGCTTAAATGCCGCTGAATTACTATAACGTAATAATTTATAAGAGAGGTTTACATCTCGCTCAAATACGTCGGTAATTTTCTTTAAATTGACTTCAACAGTGGATGTCTCATAAAGCAGCTCGGCAAGAGCTATCTCTGATGGCGGCAAGGTTTTACTTTGCACCATTTCTGGTTTGGAAAAGAAAAACCCCTGAAAGTAAGTAAAGCCAAGATCTAATGCTAATTGATACTTTTCGTAGGTTTCTACCTTTTCTGCTAATAATTTTATATGCGGATAAGGTTTAATTTCTTCGATTATGGTGTGGATAGTGTCAACGTCACAATTGATAAAATCTATTTTAATAATATCAATAAAAGGATAAAAATGACGCCATACAGGCTGGTGAATATAATCATCCAGCGCGAGCGTATAACCTTTTTGTTTTAAGTCTTTGACGATCGCGAGCAAGCGTTTCCCTGGTTGAATTGTTTCGAGTATTTCTACAACAATCTGATCTTTACCAAGCAGAGTTGGGTAGCCTTTTTGTAATGTTTCAAGCGTAAAGTTGATATACGCTGGTTTATTATCGGTGAGATCTTCTAAACCAAAATTGAATTGACTACCTTCAATTAGCCGAGTGGTTGCCTCGTCACCATCAATATCAGGGAATACATTATCAACGCCATCACGAAAGAGTAGCTCATACCCTACAAGTTGTTTGTTTCGATCTAAAATTGGTTGGCGTGCAGCATAAAAATACATAAACAGCGGGTCCACATCAGTTAAGCGATTACTTGGGCAATATAAGATAAAACAGCATAAATAGCATTAATTATATTTAGAATATCAATGCTATAGTATTAATTAATTGATACATCATCGATCTAATCCTAAGGTAATTAAGTATTAATTACCATGTTCTGTAGTTAAATAATTAACCATCAGATAAAAACAACTCCACCTTATATCATTACTTGGCTACCTCAGTAAGTGGAGTTATTCACCCTTTGCGTGATATAGTCAAGTTCTAGGTTGGTTTTTACACCAATAATGACTTTATATAGTATTGATTTATGAGTCATTATTAGGATTGAAAGCCAGGTTTTAACTTCAGAGTTGGAGGCGAGTTTGGAAACTGGAATGATTATTTCTTTAGCTGCGTATTTTATCGTAATGCTAGGTATTGGCTTGTACGCTTATAAGCAGTCTACCGCCGATGTGTCGGGTTATATGTTGGGTGGCAGAAGTTTATCACCAGCTGTAGCTGCACTATCTGCAGGTGCATCGGACATGAGTGGTTGGCTACTTATGGGTTTACCCGGTGCTATGTATCTATTTGGCTTAAGTAAAGTTTGGATTGCGATAGGTTTAGTACTTGGTGCTTGGGCAAACTACTTTTTAGTCGCGCCAAGGCTACGTGTCTATACTGAAAAAGCGAATGACTCGATTACCATCCCAGATTACTTTGCTAATCGTTTTGCTGATAATAAAAATATATTACGAGTCATCTCGGCAATCGTGATCATCGTTTTCTTTACACTTTATACTTCTTCAGGCGTTGTCGCTGGCGGTAAATTATTCGAAAACTCATTTCAGATGAGTTACGAAACAGGGCTTTATGTGACAACCGGAGTCGTCGTACTCTATACATTGTTTGGTGGTTTCTTAGCTGTTAGTTTGACTGACTTTGTGCAAGGTTGCATTATGTTTGTCTCGCTACTTGCTGTACCTATTGTTACTTATACGATGCTAGACCAGCCAGTGTTAGACACACTTGCTAATGCCAGCTATGACTTGCTGTTAAGCGCTCCGAAAGAGAGCGAAGTCCACTCGCTTAATATGTTAGATTGGTTTGCTGGTGGTTCAACTATCGCTATTATTTCTGCAATGGCATGGGGCTTAGGTTATTTTGGTCAACCGCATATCATAGTACGTTTTATGTCAGTACGGTCAGTGAAAGATATGCCAACTATGCGTCGTATTGGTATGTCGTGGATGACTTTATCAGCGATTGGTGCAGTGTTAACTGGACTATTTGGTGCCGCTTACATGATCGAAAATCAAATGCTGATTGACGATAAAGAAACTATATTCTTAGTATTATCTGAATTGGTTTTCCATCCACTTATTGCCGGCTTTTTACTTGCTGCTATTTTAGCTGCGATTATGAGTACTATTTCATCTCAGTTATTGGTTTGTTCAAGCTCTTTGACTGAAGACTTCTATAAAATTTATTTAAACCGTGATGCATCACAAACCGAGCTGGTTTTAGTTGGGCGAATTAGTGTACTACTCGTTGCATTATTTGCTATTTATTTGGCTTATGATCGCGATAGTTCTATTTTAGATTTAGTAAGTAATGCATGGGCTGGTTTTGGGGCTGCGTTTGGCCCGTTAGTATTACTTAGCTTGTATTGGAAGCGAATGAATCTACAAGGTGCGATCAGTGGCATGGTTGTGGGTGCAGGGACAGTGTTGATCTGGATATACGCGCCAATCACTATAAATGGTGAGAGCCTCAGCAGTATCATTTATGAAATTATACCGGGCTTTATACTTGCAACAATTGCAATCATTACAGTGAGCTTATCAACAGCGCCACCAAATAAAGAGATCACCGAATTATTTGATGAAGTTGAACGAGGGCTATAACGGGTAGTAATTTTTATAACTAAAAAAGGGCAATTAATTGCCCTTTTTTAGTTAGTTAACTTGTAATTTTTTAGCTTGCTTCTTTATCTGCGCTGGCTTTAATCGACGCTACATTTTCTTTTTTTACTTTCGCCGTAGGTGTTTTCTGTATTGCCTCTTTGCCGCCTTTAAGTACATTCATAAAGTCGTCTTTACTTTTAGCAATCTCAAGTGCGAGCGATTCGATTTGTTGTTCGCTTAGTGGCACATCAACTTTCTCAAGCATAACCTCAAGCGACTCTGCTATATCAAGCATTTTGTCATACGCGTCAGCTTCTTTTTTAGTAGTAAACGTCATACGCTCGACTCCGTTTCTCTCTACAACATATTTAACAACAACAGCCATGATTTCTCCTGCCAATTTGCTTGGTGAATAACAAGTTCACCTTGATTGATTACTGTTTTTATGTACAGTAATTGTTTATTGGTCTTTTTGCAAGTGAACATTTTTATTTTTTACTACTAGGATTTGACAAAGAGGTACAACTTTACTTTATTTAAATAGTCGCACTTTTTTAGTATGACTTTATTTGGAGGTAGTCCAAAAGTGAAGGCATTAAAATCAACTATTAATTGAGTCCACGTATGGATATCATGGAGGAGAAACATGAAGTTTTTAACTTTAATAGTGGTAGTGCTTGGCTTAGCTATTTCATTGCCTAGTAGCGCAGCTGTAACTAAAACAGAGACTGCTGAAAGTATGAAGAAAGTTCAGTTAGTCAATGTGAATCAAGCAACAGTCGAACAGCTTACTCAGCTGCCGGGTATTGGTAAATCAAAAGCGCAAGCGATAATTGATTTCCGTACCAAGCAAGGCAAGTTTAAGTCTGTTGCAGATTTAGCGCAGGTGAAAGGTATTGGCGAAAAATTAGTCGCTAAATTGGATGGCAAAGTTACATTCTAAAAATCAGCAGGGCGAATTATTCGCCCTGCTCAAATTGCTTAATAGCGTGCCTTAAATAGCGTTTAGAGAATTGAATTTCGACTGGAGTGGTTAACAACGGGTAGCTTAACCCGGCCAGAAGTAAAGCTGGAAGTAACAACCAACCTTCAACATACGCTAATGATAGAAATACTGGGATCAATAAAACCAGCTTTATAATACGCAAACTGATTTTTTGCATTGGAGTTAACATACTCACTGCAATCGCAATTATTTGCTGACGTTGACGTATTTTAAACGATTTTAATTGCGTTACTTGACTTGAAAATAATGCCATCATCACAGCGACTTTTTAATTATTAAACGACTTGCTACAACGGCCATTAGTATCAGAGTAAATGCGGCAAAAATGATCTCCATCCACGCCGGCATACTTAGCCCTGCAAATTGCCAATCGATGTTGCCACAGTCACCTGTTGCAGCAAAAAAATGTGGCATCCATTCGTGCAATGGTAATGGGAAATTAGGTTCGAATTCACAGCTAAACGCAAAAGGATCGGTGGTAGTTTGCATATCGATATGTTCGCGTGCAATTAAATAACCCCAAATACTGGCAACTGCCCATGCAGAAAATGCTGTTAGGCGGCATATTACATTCGTGGGTTTAATTGCACCGAGTAACCCAGCGGCTAATAACCCCAGCATGGCAGTACGTTGGTAAATACACATAATGCATGGCTCTAAGCCCATTTTATATTGAAAAAACAATGCGATTACTTCAAAAATAAAAGCGCTAAAAGCGAGCTGTAACCAAGCACTGCGCTGTTGGGCTAAATTTGCTAACCAAGTCATAAAATATCCAATCTATAATTTGTAGATGAATTATGACTTAGTCATTAAACTAGGCGCAAGGATAAATATGATTTGTAACAATAAAAAAGCTGCCGAAGCAGCTTTGTTTTTACTCTTTAACCTAAATATGGGTTAAGGGATTTACTGTCCAGAGTTCGGATATTTAATGCCCTGAACTTCCTATACTTTGTAAGCTTGCGCTGTGGTGTTCAATCCAACCCCATTGATAGAGTAAATCAGTTACCTCACTAAGCCCTAGATATGTAGAGCTTAAACCAACAACCGTAAGTACAATGGTATAGGGAAGTGCCATATAAACCATACGCCCGTAAGATAAACGTAATACGGGAGCAAGTGTTGATGTTAGTAAGAATAAAAATGCAGCTTGTCCATTCGGTGTGGCTACACTTGGTAAGTTAGTACCAGTATTAATTGCTACTGCTAATAAATCAAATTGGTCGCGACTAATTTGTCCTGCTTTTAAAGCCGCCGCCACTTCGTTGATGTAAACAGTGCCAACAAACACATTATCACTGACCATCGAGAGCAGGCCATTTGCGACAAAAAACATAACTAACTGTAATTGCCCTTCAAATGTCAGTACCCAAGTTATTACAGGAGTAAATAAATGTTGATCAATAATTACTGCAACGATTGAAAAAAATACACATAACAGTGCAGTAAACGGCAATGCTTCTTCAAACGCTTTTCCTAGTTGGTGTTCTTCAATTATACCAGCGGACGCAGTTGCAAAAATAATGACGGATAAGCCAATTAAGCCAACGGTAGCAAGGTGTAAAGCTAATGCAATGATCAACCATACAGCAATAAATGACTGAAACATCAGATTAACTTTATCGCGTTTAGTGCGTTTGTTATCGAGCTCTTTTGCGTGATCAGCAAGTATTTGATGAATCGGTTCTGGTAACTTTGCGCCATAACCGAAGGTTTTTGTTTTTTCGAGTAATATTGTAGTAACAATACCAGCGATGAATACAGGCATAGTAACAGGCAACATACGCAAGAAAAACTCCCCAAATTGCCAGCTTGCTCGTTCTGCAATAATAAGATTTTGTGGTTCACCCACCATAGTACAGACTCCACCAAGCGCGGTACCAATCGAAGCATGCATTAATAAGTTACGTAAAAAAGCTCGAAATTCTTCAAGTTCCTGACGATTAACTGGGCGTACTTGGTTATCATCGTTAATGTCATGTTCACTAGTGGAGTCTTTCCCTGAGGCGACTTTATGGTAAATACTGTAAAAGCCCATAGCGACAGCTATGACCACCGCCATTACTGTAAGTGCGTCTAAAAAAGCAGAAAGAAATGCTGCAGAAATAGTAAATGCTAAGGAAAGTACAGTTTTGCTGCGAACTGATACCACCAAGCGGGTGAAAATATAGAGTAATAAATCTTTCATAAAGTAGATACCTGCGACCATAAAGATCAACAGTAAGATTACATCTACATTTTGAACAATTTCATGCTCTACTTGCCCGGCAGTTGTCATGCCTATAAACAGTGCTTCAATTGCAAGTAAACCACCTGGTTGCAGTGGATAACATTTCAGCGCCATCGCGAGAGTAAAAATAAACTCTAAAACTAATGCCCAACCAGCCATATAGGGATTGATATGAAATAACACAGGGTTAATAGCTAAAAAAGCAATAATTGTGTATTTATACCACTGTGGGGCAGAGCCTAAAAAATTCTTAAAAATTGCATTGAAAACACTCTGTTGCATAGGTGTTCCTTATTATTGTACATTTAAGTATAACTGTTGTTGGTTAAGTTAATTCAGTCTA
>NZ_JACJDT010000149.1:0-770 GCF_014163675.1 Pseudoalteromonas sp. SR44-5 | reverse complement strand
GAGTCTGGCAGCAGAAGATCGTATTTCCAGCTGGTTGAAATATCGTTAAGTGTATCTCGAAAGCCTTTGATTACGGCTTTTACTTCACTGGCGGCTTGTTTGCCTAAGTCTTGCCAGTTTATTTCGCGCAGGTATTTTACTGGGTCGCCTTTACCCATCTTGCGTAACACTGCAATAGCGGCTTCCATTGACTCACCACTATTTTTAATTACAACTTTACCCACGCCTTTTACAGCAGAGCCTAATAATGGAACCAAACCAATGGCGGTTAGGGTAAAGGCTATCCAACCGTCGCTGTCATTGGCTTTGTCATCATCGGTGAGTAACACGGTATTTGCACAAATATCACGAATATCCATGATTTGGTCAACCACCGGTATCATCGAGATAATTGTACCCACAACGATTTGTGATGTACTCGGGTTTCTATTAAAGTCACCTTGCAGTGTGCCCCATAACCAATCGCCTGCTTGGTTGGCTAAATTGCCAGCCTCTTCCAGTTTTGCAGTGTTACCGCTATTGATCATGTGCACAGCATCAGCGGTGGTTATTTGCCCATACAACGGGTTTGGTGTGGTGTTATCTTCAGGCTGAAAATCGCGACTGTCTTCGCCGTATTTAACACTGAACTGACCGCTGGGAATATTGCTGAGTTGTGCTTGTCCACTGTCATCTAGTTGCCCGGTCGCTTGCGTTCCATCATCAAAGGTAATGGTGTAGGGCGCATTTTTAACCGGGCTGCCGTCTTGGTAAACGTATTCTAAATCGAC
>NZ_JACJDT010000148.1:0-779 GCF_014163675.1 Pseudoalteromonas sp. SR44-5 | reverse complement strand
CACTTTCGGCTTTTTCCCAGCCGATATGGTGAAAGATTTATATGACATAATGCAACAAGAATATAGCTTCGATATTGATAGCTTAGAGGGGCAGAACATAATCGCTGAAATTGAAAAGGATGGAGACGATGAAGTAAACCCCGAAGCCTATGAGCTAGTTCGAGATAAATACTTTGTAACCTTTAGAGATGCGGCTGAGCAAGGTAAATCTATCGTCGTACTCATTGAGCAATAATTAACTTATATAGAAAACGCTAAGGACAGCACATGCAACCAGAAATAAAAAAAATCCCCCAACAACTTGGGCAATACTTGTACCAGCAAATAAATGAGCCGTGGCTTGAGGCTCAGCTTATTTTAGATTGCGAAGATGAAAACCAACTTGAATGCAAGGCTCACTATCAAACAGAAGATGATGAAAACGAACAGCCAATTACCGTGACAGATGAGATAGTCGATTTATTCAGTACTTTGTTTGAGAATGCCACTAAACACCAACCAAAAAACTGGACGCGCGCTATTTTCACCATAAATCGCCAAGGCCAATTTAATCTGAACTTTGAGCGTGATAATAATGATGATGACGTTATTACTGCACAACAAACGTATTAAACAATAGTGATTTACCTGCTCTTTAACAACATGGATGTTGTAAGGCTAGGCGCTACAGTCTTTTAAAGATTAGCGTCTAGCCTTAGGTTGCTCCCCTCATTTACTTCTCATTCTTTTCTCTTTGTGCAACATGGTTTTAAGTAAAATATTCACAAAGAGGTTAAGAG
>NZ_JACJDT010000147.1:0-800 GCF_014163675.1 Pseudoalteromonas sp. SR44-5 | reverse complement strand
GTGAGCATTACGGTCACCGATGCCAATGGCGATATACAAACCTTAACTGCCACTGTGTTGGCTGATGGCAGTTGGTCGGTGGATGTACCGACCCCGCTTGCAGAAGGCGCTTTTGTTGTTGATGCTAGTGTCACCGATGCCGCCGGCAATACCGCCAGTGACACAGAAAATAGTGGGGTGATAGACACAACAGCGCCGATTGTCACTATCGATGCACCGGCATTGACCAACGACAATACGCCGCTGGTCACAGGGACATCGGATCTAGCTAATAGTGACATTGCCATTACCTTTACGGATGCTAACGGCAGCCATACCGTGACAGTGCAAACCAATGCCAGTGGTAATTGGAGTGCCGAGGCCACGCAACCACTGATTGATGGTGCATACACAGTGACTGCCAGTATCACCGACGACGCAGGTAATACCGGCAGCGCCAGTGACAACGGCGTGGTTGATACAATTCCGCCAGAGCTTGCGTTTGTGCCCACCTTCCTATTAGGACAGTTAGTGTCTCTTAGTGGTACCTCCGATTTACCTGCTGGAAGCACAGTTACGGTTACTCAAAACCTACTTGGTGGCGGGGTGATAAACTACACCGCGACCACCGACGCAGCAGGTAATTGGTCATTAGTTGGGTTGAGTATTCCGCTGCTAACACTTAGTTCGATCACCGCCAGTGCCAGTGATGAAGCAGGTAATGTGCGCACGATCACTTCGACTGATTTTGATGGTACGCCACCGACGCTCACGGTGAGCGTCGATACATTGAGCAATGACAACACCCCAGCCATTAGTGG
>NZ_JACJDT010000146.1:0-850 GCF_014163675.1 Pseudoalteromonas sp. SR44-5 | reverse complement strand
GTTTTAATATCACTATGACCAAGCTGATGTTGCAATTGATGAAGTGGCATTCCTGATTCAAGTTGATGTGTTGCATAAGCATGGCGTAGTGCATGTGGATTACAGTGTTTTAAACCACACGCTTGTGCGTGTTTTCTCAATGGCTTCCTGAAGGTCGATGCTGACATAGGTTTATCCATTAACAATCGCGAGTAAAACATCCAACCCGTTGGGTGATACATTTTCCAGTAACTGCGTAATTGGTTTAGTACGCTATCTGAAACTACAACATACCGTGACTTATCCCCTTTACCTTGTTCAATTAAAATGGTTTTACGCTGGCCATCGATGTCTTGCACTTTGATACGTAACAATTCGCCAATACGTAAACCGCACCCATAGCAAACCACTATTAACGTTTTTAGTCGCATATCATCCGTACAGCTTTCTATCAGCCGCCGCATATCATCACGTGATAAATAGGTAGGTCCGCGCGACTTCGCTTTTGGCAGTGCAATATCTAAGTTCAATGGCCGATGTAAAATATTCTTAAACAAGAACCAAATACTGTTTATTTGTATTTTCTGACTTGCTCTAGAAAGTTTACGAATAGCGGGATCGTTAAAAAAGGCGTTAAGCTCGTCATCCGTAATCGAGTCAAGCGGTTTATTAAAATAGTGACTGAGTTTAAGTAAATGTTCACAGTAGCTTTTACATGTACTTTGCGAATAACCTCGATAGGCTATTTCAGTTTTGACTTGTTCAATGAGTGTATTCATGACTTACCTCCAAGTTATGGGATAACCCCAAGGTAAGTGTGGCTCAAATGGTCAGAATAGGATCTCCGCGTAGCGGCTTAGTTCAACAATTT
>NZ_JACJDT010000145.1:0-859 GCF_014163675.1 Pseudoalteromonas sp. SR44-5 | reverse complement strand
GTACCTCAACCGAGCCTACGGGCACCGTTGTTAGCATCAGTATCGTGGATGTCAATGGCGATAGTTATGGATTAAGTGCCACCGTCCTCGCTGATGGTTCATGGCAAGTAACAGCACCAAGCTTAACGGATGGCAGTTATACAGTAACCGCCAGTATTACCGATGCGGCAGGCAATACCGGCAGTGACACCGGCACTGGCAGTGTGGATACCTTAGATCCGTTGATCAGTATCAATAGCCTCGGTGCCATTAATGATGATACGCCGACACTCAGTGGCACCTCGTCAGAGCCAGCAGGAACTATTATAAATCTTGTTGTGACCGATAGTGTCGGGACCAGTACCACGCTTAGTGCAACGGTTAATACCAATGGTGAGTGGGCGGTCACCTCGCCAGTCCTCGGCGATGATGATTACACGGTGGTTGCGAGTGTCAGTGATGCAGCGGGCAACAGCAACAGTGCCACTGATACCTTTACACTTAACACCTTAGCGCCGAGTATTACCATCAACGCGATAGGTGAAACCAACGACACTACACCGACCATTAACGGCAGCAGTGATGCGCCAGATGGCAGTGTTGTCACTGTAGTGATAAATGATGGAATAAACCCCGCAGAGACAGTTCAAACCACCGTAACTGGCGGCACATGGAGTGTCACGGCCAGCAGTGATTTAGCGGAGGGTGACTTTAGTGTTACCGCCACCGTTGAAGATGGCGTGGGTAATCAAGGCACCGCCAGCGTCACTGGGATCATTGATACCACCATGCCGGATATCAGTATTAATCCGCCAGCCGACAGTAACGATACCACGCCTACCATCAGTGGCACCGCCAGTGCGCCACAGGGCAGCATAGT
>NZ_JACJDT010000144.1:0-859 GCF_014163675.1 Pseudoalteromonas sp. SR44-5 | reverse complement strand
TCCTTGATTGTACGGTGTAAATTGGTCGTAGAGGCAGCAATGCGAAGCATGAACGGGGTAGTTTTTTGGGCATGAAACGGTGTCCGTGTTGTTAACTGCTTGTCATCAACAGCCTCAAGCACCGCGCCTTCATCACTGCTTAATAGTATTGGTATCGCTTCATTACTATCAGCCACCACCACACGATTAAACAACAGAGTGAGCTTACTGATTGGCTTCCCCCGATTAACGTAGCCCGTGAGTAAATACGCTTTAGGAAAACTAGATTGCCCTGTATTCAATTGCTCTGTCATTGTTCATCCTTGATATTAAACACATCTAAAATACGTATACTGCCCATACCCCAAATGTTGGTCTCTTTAATTAGTATGGACTTTTTTTCTTTTGTAATAAGGTTATATTCCTCAAGGTACACATCATAAAAAAAACCACCAGTACCAATTGGCTTTTTAGTCTTTTTTAGGTATTTCGAAAATACCTTATTTTTTTTATCTGAGAAAAAAAACGTCCCTGCTTTCCTTGGTAGTATAATGCGCTTACTCGGATCTGATAAATTAATCCAGTAATTTTGCGCTGGCCCAAGCCCCTCCGATACAAAATAAATATAATCGCCGAAAGGGGATACTTTTAAATACGTCATAGTAAATTGAGTGTTAAAGCCTAAATCAACCTTCTTAATCACATCGCCATTAAAGTCATGTAACCAGTATTTATTTTTTTTATCAGCTAAAAAGGTTTTACCATCTGGCAATAAAAACAAGCCATTAGAGTAAATAATTGGTCGCTCAGTGAGTGTTTTAGTCGGTACATGGTAGTTATAATGTTTACCACTGGCGTAAAAAATCACATTTTCACTGTC
>NZ_JACJDT010000143.1:0-860 GCF_014163675.1 Pseudoalteromonas sp. SR44-5 | reverse complement strand
TCGTTTTCTTTTGCATGATTCCAACACCAAAGTAATTATTCTTTTGCATCAGGTTCCTTTGCTTTAATAAACCTAGGCAGCATATACCACCTAGGTTTGAATTCCTTTTCTGATTGTTAAAGAGCATTTGGCCTGTAGCCTGTAAATCTATTTTTAAATAACTTTAATCACAAAAGTAAAATATTGAGCTCGTACGCGCGTTTTATGTTTTTCTCTAGCAATACTGGGTCATCACTAAAGGGGGCAATAACATAATTAACTTCATCCCTCGGGTATTCTTTTTCGTCATCAATATCCGTATGAAATACATATTTATAGTTATTTTTTATCTCGGGATCGAGGGGGTAATTATCCATATAGGGGCCAATTTTATCGCCCTTCCAAACTGTGCTGCACCCTTTATCTAAATAATATTGAACTGAAGGTAACATTGCGTAAGGGATAGGTTTATTTTTATCCATATATTCATTTAATAACGTCCATAAATTACAGGCTTGATCGTAACTATCAGCAAACGCGACTATGTATTGGCAATCCCTTTTACCATGTTTAGGGTATTTTTTAGGGATTAAACTTGTAACAGGCATGCCTCTTCCCAAACTAAAGCCTAACGAGCCTCGATACATCTCAACTTCTTCAAATGGGATCACAAGTTCTGGGTTGCCACCAAACGCAGGGAAATTTACATTGCCGGTTTTTCGGTCAAAAACAACGGAGGTGGCTCTGGGGATTTTTGCTTTACGGTGGTAAATAAAAGCAATTATTAATAATAAAACTTGCCCCAGGATAAACAAAGGGTCAAAAAGAAATGAGTCTAATAGGTGTTGTAAACTTTTAGCTTTAAATAACCCAAGTACTTG
>NZ_JACJDT010000142.1:0-884 GCF_014163675.1 Pseudoalteromonas sp. SR44-5 | reverse complement strand
AAGGGAAATAGTGTTACATGGAGAGGTGATAAAATTGGTCCCTATATGGATAAGTATCCGCTCGATCCTGTCATAAAAAATAACTATAAGTATGTTTATCACGAAAATCGTGATGCAACAGAAGAGTACCCGAGGGATGAAGTTAATTATGTTATTGCGCCCTTTAGTGATGACCCCGTATTGCTAGAGAAAAATATAAAACGTGCGTACGAGCTCAATATTTTACTTTTGTGATTCAGGTTAAATAAAAACAGGTTTACAAGCCAACCGCTCTTTAACAATCAGAAAAGGAATTCAAACCTAGGCGGTGTATGCTGCCTAGGTTTATTAAAGCAAAGGAACCTGATGCAAAACAATAATTACTTTGGTGTTGGAATAATGCCAAAGAAAACGAAGTTTAATCGTTTTTTTGAATATCGTAGTATAAAAAATATATATCACGAATTTAAAGGCCTGTGTTTTTTATATGATTGGCTTGATACGAACAAGTTATATGAAAATCAGCGCGAAAAATACAAGCTTGTCCCTTGTGGTAATAACCCTATAAAAGCCATATTATTCGGTCCAATGGCCATTGGAGCTGTATTAAGCTTAATTACATTAATTAGTATCTTATCACTTCCATTTTATGATGAAGGTGAAAATTTTCAGTGGTGGATACCACTGGTTACCTTTTGCTGGAACTTATTGTTCTTAAATTTACTACCAATAACGGCTAGATATATACCTGATAAGATGATGTACCTTGACAGGCAAAATCAAACGGTCGGGTTTACTTTTGATATACCAGGTTGTGAACAACGAGATGACTTAGGTAACTGTTGCTTTAAATGGGAAGAGATTGTTTGCAGGTTAACCTCGAAAATGGGCGCGCCGGGTGTAAT
>NZ_JACJDT010000141.1:0-938 GCF_014163675.1 Pseudoalteromonas sp. SR44-5 | reverse complement strand
CAGTAATATTTAGGGTATCCAAGCCCCTCTGATAAAAAAGAAATATAATCGCCGAAAGGGGATACTTTTAAATACTGCATCGTAAATTGGGTGTTAAAGCCTAAATCAACCTTCTCAATCACGTCACCATTAAAGTCATGTAACCAGTATTTATTTTTTTTATCGGCTAAAAAAGTTTTACCGTCTGGCAATAAAAACAAGCCATTAGAGTAAATAATTGGCCGCTCAGTAAGTGTTTTAGTGGGTACGTGGTAGTTATAATGTTTACCACTGGCGTAAAAAATCACATTTTCACTGTCTTTAGTCCAGTTAAAATGAGCATAACCATGGCCTTTGCTCATTAAAATAAACTGTTGGGTTTTAGTGTCCCACAGCTCGCGGGTAAAACCGTGCTCTGTTGTATCCATGGATAAGGCAATGTACCGGTTATCAGGAGAGCGCTTTGGCGTGTGGCTACCAATAAGCCCTCTACCTTCGAAGGCATTTTCAGGAATAATGCGGCGCCTATCAGAGCCATCCATGCGTGCTGAGAACAGCGTTTTCTTTTTCATCCACTCGACTTTCGCGTTAAATAAAATACGCGGAGTTGAAAACGTTTCTTTATCGCCATATACCTCATTGCGCACCTCTTTAGGCCACTCAGGGTGGTACGTATGACGATACGCCATTTTATCTTTACTAAATCGGCTGGGTTGCTCTTCAACAACTTGTTTAGCAGGTGGATTAGGCTCATCACCACAGCCAGTTAATAGCAATGTAGCGACACTTAGTAACATTATTACTGCACGGCGTGAAAATGACTTAGTTAACAGCGGCGTTATTGGTGATTTTTTTACTGAAATTAATGACATCAATAGTCCTTGATTGTACGGTGTAAATTGGTCGTAGAGGCAGCAATGCGAAGCATGAACGGGGTAGTTTTTTGGGCATGAAACGGT
>NZ_JACJDT010000140.1:0-959 GCF_014163675.1 Pseudoalteromonas sp. SR44-5 | reverse complement strand
AGATACCTGGTTGTGAAGAGCGTGATGAGCTGGGTAATTGTTGTTTTAAATGGGCTGATATTGTATGCCACCTTGATATAGTGGCAACACGCCCGGGTGTAATGGGGTTTGTGCCTTTTATTAGTCATATTGATGAGGATAAATACCCTGAGACTAAAATAGCTGTTCAAGTGCCTGATAACTCAAATAACCCGATGAACTGCTATTTATATTGGGAACGAGTAGTGCGGTTTATGGATAACAACCAACCACTGCCTGATGTGCCTGAGTATGAAAACTGCCGCCACCTTGATGAACTCACCGCTGAATTTGATAAGCAAAATGACAGACCCAATAATTTTTGGAGCGATTTTTCGCTTGCTCAACAAGTCGAAATTTGGCAGAAATTTAATAAAGAGGCTGCGCATTTTAATTGGCTCAGAGCGACACCGAACGAAGAAATAACCAAACCTTGGCTGCATTTTAAAGGTGAGCCTGAGCGTATCGAAAAACTAACATGGAAATACAAAGCAAAGCGCTTAGCACTGCAGTTGTTTATGGGAATACCTTAAAAGATGACTTTATGTATAGCATGCAACTAGGATTCTGATAAAAATTAAAAATGGAATTCAAGCCTAGGGGTTATGCACCCATCTAGGTTTATTGGCACACTGACGACTAAGGAAGTAAAAAGGAAATTAAGAAGAGAGCCACTTTAAATACGCGCATCTTAGTCATAAGGTAGAAAAAAATCAAACCATGCACGAGGTAAACTGCCGCCTACAGGCGATGTAATATAGCTGTTTAAATTTGCGTAGGCGGGGCTTTACGCCGCGCAAATTGAAGAATAAAAACGATATTCACTCTGAATAGTTAAGATGGGTGTCATCTTAATTTCGTTGGCCAAGTAATCAGCCAAGCCATTGTTAAGTTATAAAAAGCTAAGTTATAAAAAATTTACAAGAAGTACAGCAAATAAA
>NZ_JACJDT010000013.1:0-112220 GCF_014163675.1 Pseudoalteromonas sp. SR44-5 | reverse complement strand
TGAGCAAGTTGCTGAAGACGAGCCAGTTGTTGAAGACGAACCAGTTGCTGAAGACGAACTAGTTACTGAAGATGAAGCAGTTGTTGAAGATGAACTTACAGATGCGTTAGAAGATGAATATCATGGTGATTTCGCGACTGAACTTGAAGATCCACTGGAACAATCGTTGTCAGATGATCAGCTTGATGATGATTTTATGGCTGATCTCACCCAAACAGATTTTGATGCATTGCTTAGTGAGTTGGCTGAACCTGAGTCTTTAGAAATAGATGATAGCAGCGAGTTTGAAGTTGATTTCAATGCGTTACTCAGTGAAGATCTTGCTGCACTTGAAGAGCTTTCAGTACCTGATGATGTGCCGTCGGCGGAGCAATTAAGTGAAGACGTGAATACATCAACAAATGAGGACATCGTTGCGGATGAATTTGTCGATATTGATGCTTTGATTGAACAAAGTGATGATACAAGCTTAGATTATGAACCTTATGATGATGTAAATATGGATGTCGGATTAAGTGAGTTTGATGCCTTACTTGCTGGAGATAACCCAACTGATGTGGATGCTGAAAGTGGCGGTTATTCTGCAAAACTTGATTTAGCACGTGCTTATATTGAAATAGGGGATATGGATGCAGCCCTTGACGCTATTGACGAAGTGATAGCAAATGGTCCCGAAGAAGTACAAGAAGAAGCACAAAGCTTAAAAGCAAAATTACTGTAAGTTGTTTCTGCATTTATAGTTAAAACGGGGAGTAAATTTAGTTTACTCCCCGTTTTTTTAGCAATAGAAAAAAGGTCGCTTGGCTACTGTGCGCTTAATTTGTATAGAGTCACTTTTATTGCAGCGTCAGATAGCATAAAATGCCCCGTTCATTAGCACAGTAGGTAAAGCAGTAATTATGCGAGTAGCACTTGGAGTTGAGTACAACGGCGCCCGTTATAGTGGTTGGCAACGTCAATCGCATGTAAATAGCGTACAACAAGAAGTAGAAACCGCGCTTTCGCGTATTTGTAATCATCCAGTTGAAATAGTCTGTGCTGGGCGCACTGATGCCGGCGTGCATGGCACTGGGCAAGTGGTGCATTTTGATACCGATGCTGAACGCGATATGGTTGCATTTACTATGGGTATGAATACCTTGCTACCGAAAGATATTGCTATTCGCTATGCAAAACCGGTGAGTGATGATTTTCATGCACGTTTTAGTGCTACAGCTCGTCGTTATCGTTATGTTATTTACAATAACGCCTTTCGAGGAGCAATATTAAATGAAGGCGTTACGCATTTTCATCACCCACTTGATGAAACTAAAATGCAAGAAGCATGTCAATATCTATTAGGCGAGCATGATTTTACGTCATTCAGAGCTTTGCATTGTCAAGCGAATACTGCTACACGTACTATTCATCACTTGTCAGTTGAGCGTCAAGGCAGTTATGTGATTATTGATATTAAGGCTAATGCATTTTTACACCACATGGTGCGTAACATTACCGGTTGCTTAACCGATATTGGTATTCATAAGCAGCAACCTGTGTGGCTAAAAGAGTTACTTGATTTAAAAGAGCGAGCCAAAGCCAGTGCGACGGCAAAGGCGGCAGGTTTATACTTAGTTGATGTTGACTATCCGGCGCGGTTTGAAATTCCGTCGACACCACTTGGCCCTTTATTCTTAACGGATGTGAAGGGTTAATTGGTGATAAATTAAACATAACCTTGCAGGCATTTCACTACTAAGACCAGTTTTTTATACCGCCTGTGTGGAATTCATGTTTTAATTGAAAAAATTTGTCTGTCAATAATGATTTGGCAGGAACGCAGCAAAGCACAGAATAGTATTAAGAGAGTTGCAAATGAGTTGGTTAGAAAAAATCCTACCTAAAACAACAAAGTCTTCGGCTCGTAAAGAGATCCCTGAAGGTGTTTGGGCAAAGTGTACAGATTGTGATTCGATTTTATATAAAGCTGAATTAGAAAAATCACTCAATGTATGTCCTAAATGCAATCACCACATGCGTGTGAGTGGCCGTAAACGCCTTGAGCACTTTTTGGATGATGGCGACCGCCAAGAACTTGGCACACAGCACGAACCAAAAGATATTTTAAAGTTTAAAGACTCGAAAAAATATTCAGATCGTATCGCCGCCGCACAAAAATCAAGTGGCGAAAAAGACGCATTAGTCGCGATGAAGGGACGCTTAAAAGGCATTCCAGTGGCCGCCGTCGCATTTGAATTCTCATTTATGGGTGGGTCAATGGCATCGGTTGTTGGCGCACGTTTTGTGGATGCTGTTGATCAGTGTTTAGAGCATAACATGCCGCTAATTTGCTTCTCAGCTTCAGGTGGCGCACGTATGCAAGAGGCACTAATGTCGCTTATGCAAATGGCTAAAACCAGTGCTGCACTTGCTAAGATGAGCGAACAAGGCTTACCGTTTATCTCAGTAATGACTGACCCAACTATGGGCGGTGTATCAGCATCATTAGCTATGCTAGGTGATATCAACGTGGCGGAGCCAAAAGCATTAATCGGCTTTGCGGGTCCTCGTGTAATTGAACAAACTGTGCGCGAAACCTTACCTGAAGGCTTCCAACGAAGTGAATTTCTACTCGAGCATGGTGCCATCGATATGATTATTGATCGCCGTGAAATGCGTGACACACTTGCCCGCATACTAGCTAAATTTATGAACTTGCCTTCTACGGAACAAGAGCATAGAGTAGCGTAAATTTCAGCTTTACTGATTACACGCTATGACAAAAAATCTTCCTAGCCAATCATCAAGCCTTGATGATTGGCTTTGTTATTTAGAAAGTGTTCACCCAGCAAATATTGCCATGGGTTTAGAACGCGTTGCCAAAGTTGCCAATACCATTGGTTTACTAGATAGCCCAAGTAAAATTATTCTAATAGCCGGCACCAATGGCAAAGGCACCACTGCCCGATGTTTAGAATCACTGCTGCTTGCCCAAGGTTATTCGGTTGGTACCTATGCCTCTCCTCATTTAATTCATTATAACGAGCGAGTGCGCATTAATGGCGCTGAGCTTGATGATCAATTTCATGTTGATGCGTTTGACTTGCTCGAGCAAGGCCGCGGTGACACGCCACTGACTTATTTTGAGTATGGCACCTTAGGCGCACTGGCTATTTTTAAACGCCATAGCGTTGATTATGTGCTGTTAGAAGTGGGTTTAGGTGGGCGTTTCGATGCTACCAATATTGTTACTCCATTTGCCAGTGTGATCACCACCATAGATCTAGATCATAAAGAGTACCTTGGTGATACGCGAGAGCTTGTGGGTTATGATAAAGCAGGGATCTTCCGTACTGGCACACCTGCCATTGTCGGCGATTTAAATATACCGCACACAGTCACCGACTACGGTCATGAAATTAACACGGTGATGCATTTATCAGGGCGTGACTTTATATTTAAAGAGCATGCGCAAAGTTTTAGTTGGCAATATCAAGCCCATCACTTTGAGTTTGCTAAACCATCAATCCCATGCCAAAACGCGGCAACGGCACTAACCACATTAGCCGTGTTAGATTTATTACCTAGTGAGGCAGTGATCCGTGATTGTTTAGCTAATTTAGTTGTTGAAGGGCGTTTTCAGCAACTAAGCAGCAAACCTATGGTCTATACTGATGTGGCACATAATGCTGAATCTGCACGCTATTTAGCTAAAAAGTTAGCTAACCTGCAAGATCAAGGCTTTAAAGTTCATGCGTTAGTCGCTATGCTGGCTGATAAAGACAAAGTCGCTGTATTAAATGAAGTTAGCCCGGTAGTTGATGCGTGGTGTTTAGCCGGACTTAATTGCTTTCGTGGCGATAAAGTAGAGAATTTAGCTAAATCCATGGATAATGTGCATACAAGCGCGCCAATTGAAAAATATCAAACAGTTGCAGACGCATTGGATGGTGTGTTGCCACAGCTTGATGAGAAGACGGTGTTAATCATATTTGGCTCCTTCTTAACTGTTGCAGCTGCTATCAATTATTGGAAAAAATAGAGAGGAATCAGGTGAACTCAGGCTTTATAAATCGTTTAGTCGGCACAACTATTGTGGTGATTGCAGCTATCGTGTTTATTCCTAATATTCTTGATGGCGAAAAAGTACATTACAAAGAAGGCTTTAAAGCCATTCCGGAACGTCCTGAGTTCACAACTATTGACTTGCAAGATTCAATAGATGATCAAGTGGCTAACGCACAACAGCCAAACGAAGAGCCTGAGGAAGATATATTGCCAGATGATGACCTAATCTCAAGTTCCTCTGATGCGGTTGAAGAGACGACGCTAGTAGCGAAAAAAATGGTTGAAGCATCGACTGAGCAAACTACTGTAGCAACGACTACAGCACAACCTGTTGAAAAAAAGTCTGAGCCATCACGTAAGCCTGAAGAAAATTTATCGAAAATGGCATATGTAATTCAGTTGGGGAGCTTTTCGCATAGTGCGAATGTAAAATCGCTACAAGCTAAACTAAGTGACAAAGGGTTTAAAACCTTTACCCGTCCAGTTAAAACACCAAATGGTACTTTAACCAAAGTTTTTGTGGGTCCGTCGCTTGATAAAGCCCAGCTTGAGAGCAAACTCCCTGAATTAAAAGCACTTACTAAACTTAACGGAAAAGTTACCCAATTTGAAGTAGCAAAATGATCTGGCATTTAGTGCTGACCTCTTATAGAATGCGCCCCAAATTAACGACTAGTTGGTTCATATGATCTGGGTTGATTACGCCATCTTTGGCATTATTGCACTGTCTACTATTATCGGTTTAATTCGTGGCTTTATAAAAGAAGCAATGTCTTTGGCTGTGTGGGCTGGCGCATTTATCATATCTAGCTTGTTTTACCAATATTTAGCATCATTCCTAACAAGTATTTCTGAACCCCTTTTAAGAAATGCAGCGGCCATTGCCATATTATTCTTTGCGACGCTATTGTTAGGCGGATTGTTAAACTACCTTCTAGGTGAACTTGTACAACGTACTGGTTTGTCTGGCACAGACCGTGTCTTCGGCATTGTCTTTGGTGCACTTCGTGGCGTGTTGGTCGTGAGCGCGTTACTCTTCTTTCTTGATGCTTTTACTGGTGCACCCAATACGCACTGGTGGGGTAACTCTATTTTGATCCCAGAATTTGGCTTTGTTGTTGAGTGGTTTTTTTCATACCTCGAAAATAACTCTAGCTTTTTAAATTCGGTCAACCGTTAATCGGCGAGGAAAAATTTCATGTGTGGTATCGTTGGAATAGTCGGAACATCTCCTGTAAATCAGGCGATTTATGATGGCTTAACTGTTTTGCAACACCGTGGTCAAGATGCCGCGGGCATCATTACCATTGAAAACAACACCTTTAGTTTACGCAAAGCAAATGGCTTAGTGAAAGATGTATTTCACACCCGTCATATGAAGCGTTTACAAGGCACTATTGGTATCGGCCATGTACGCTATCCGACAGCAGGTTCTTCTAGCTCGTCTGAAGCGCAGCCGTTCTATGTTAACTCACCGTTCGGTATTGCTTTAGCACACAACGGTAACTTAACCAATGCAGAGCAGCTTAAAGATCAATTGTTCTGTGAAGCACGTCGCCACGTTAACACAACCTCAGATTCTGAAATTTTACTTAACATCATGGCTCATGAATTAAGTAAACCAAATAAACTACATCTTGACCCTGAAGATATTTTTAACGGTATCACCGAAGTTATAAATAAAGTTCAAGGCGGTTATGCCACCATCGCTATGGTAATTGGCCATGGTATTATCGCGTTTCGTGACCCAAATGGTATTCGTCCATTAGTGTTTGGTAAACGTGAAACTGCAAATGGCACCGAGTATATGTTTGCCTCTGAAAGCGTTGCGTTAAAAACCGATGGTTTTGAATTTGTGCGTGATGTCGCTCCTGGTGAAGCGATATATGTTACTGAAGGCGGTGAGTTTTACTCACAAACATGCGCAGATAAAGTATCTTATTCGCCATGTATCTTTGAATTTGTTTACTTTGCACGTCCAGACTCAAATATCGATCGCATGTCTGTTTACGCTACACGTGTAAATATGGGCACTAAGCTTGGCGAAAAAATTGCTCGCGAATGGGCTGATAAAGATATTGATGTTGTTATTCCAATCCCAGAAACATCATGTGATGTGGCATTGGAAATCGCCCGCGTACTTAATCTGCCATATCGCCAAGGGTTTGTTAAAAACCGTTACATTGGCCGTACGTTTATCATGCCTGGTCAGGAAATGCGTAAAAAGTCAGTACGTCAAAAGCTCAATGCAATTGACCGTGAGTTTAAAGGTAAAAACGTATTACTAGTTGATGACTCGATTGTACGTGGCACTACTTCAGCACAAATTGTTGAAATGGCGCGTGAGTCTGGTGCTAAAAACGTTTACTTTGCTTCTGCTGCACCTGAAATTCGCTTTCCGAACGTGTATGGTATTGATATGCCATCTGCGGCTGAGTTGATTGCCCATGGACGTGAAGTTGAAGATATCAATGCAAGCATTGGCTCAGATGGTTTGATTTTCCAATCGTTACCTGATTTGATTGCTGCCGTAGCGCAGGAAAACCCAGAAATTACACGATTTGAAACATCAGTATTTGATGGCCAATATATTACCGGTGGTATCGATCAGAATTATTTGAATCGTATTGAACAGCTGCGTAATGATTCGGCAAAAAGTAGTCGTGAAAGTGCCATGTCTTCTGGTTTAGAGTTACATAATCAAGAAGAAAACGGCTCAGATTAATCTCTGCCTAGCGAAATAAAAAAGGAGCTAAATTTAGCTCCTTTTTTGCGAAGGAAAGAAAATAATAACACTACTTTATACTACATTTTACAGCTTCTAACGTTGAACTAGGTATCATGTAAAGGTTGGACTTACGATACCGTTGGTCCACAATATGGCGGTGACAGCTAAAATAATCACCAGTAAAATTAGTCCGCAAGTTACCACAGAGCTTGCGTAAATAAAGCCACGCTCTTGCGGTATATGCATCAAAATGGGCACACCGGTATACAGTAAGTAGACCGAATAGCCTAAAGCGACCAAACCCAAACATACAACAAACCATAGCTCTGGCCAAAATGCCGCTAGTGCAGACATAAATACTGGTGTTGAAGTATACGCTGCAAGTTCTAAGGTTTGGGTAAAGGTTGGTTCTGCACCAAAAGTAACAGCCATCCAATGTGCTAAATAAGCCAGCGCAAACACACCCACAATTAAAGCGCCATACATAGCTGCAGCAATCAGTATTGCACTATCGTGGGTTAAAAATACCGGATTACCAGCCCCGATACTCCAGCCTAAATAAACCGATGAGTAATAACCCATTGCAGATGGAAACAACGCTATCAGTAATATATGTGATAGGCTATATGTTAAGCTCTCGTGGCGGTTATCTATTGTTTGCCACTCTTCGAGTGGATGGGCATATATGCCCCAAAGATGGTTTAGTATCATAATTGTGTGCCCCATGAAAAGGAATTATACCAATCGTGTTAAGTTACTGACCATTTATAGCGACAGAGAAATACAGTGATAACAAGGCGTAAATTTTGACATGTAGTTGTTCTACTTGAAAAAATTATAACGCAGTTAGCGCTTTATTTAGCTCGCTAGAATGGTTAAATATTTAAGTCGATTGGTATTAGTTCGCTGTTTTATTTTTATACAGCTTGTATTAAGTTATGGTTCAGTAATGGGGTCTTGTCAAGAAACACCAATGAGAGACGAAAGCAAAAAAATCAGCGGGGATATATTTAACTAGAGTTCGGGTTATTTAATTAATCAAACCCCCAGCTTTGTTTTATTATCAGTCATTTTTCATGATAAAATCATTTTCTTAATGACAGATACTAATGAGCAACTCCCTTCGTGCCACATAGCAAACTTTTAGAACCGATTAAGCAATTTTTACGTTGTGAAACCCCTTTAGGGTGGATTGATGAAGCCACTAAAAAAGAAAACCTAGCGGTTATTTTAATTGATCATCTCATCTGTGAGCTTAAAGCCGCGCAATCTGCGATGTTTTTAATTCGTAAATACGCCGTGGATAAACAAAGCAGCGATGCCTTGCTTGAGTGGCTGAAGCCGTTTGAAACGCTGATATACAAACGTGAAGGGAATTGGCGCGATCTTGCGGCTAAAAACAAACTGACTAAAGCAGTGATCCCAAAATCTGATTCAGCTTATGGGCAAGATTTGGTTGATAAAATGGTGATGTTGATCAAAGAAGAGCTGCACCACTTTTATCAAGTATTAGAGATCATGGATGAGTACGGTATTGAGTATCAAAGTATTACGCCGTGTCGTTATGCTAAGGGTATGCTAAGACATGTAAAAACCTTTGAGCCAGATGCACTGGTCGATAAGCTCATAGTCGGTGCTTACATCGAAGCTCGTTCGTGCGAGCGTTTTGCCGCGCTTGCACCCCATGTAGATAAGCGTTTAGGTGATTTTTATATTTCGTTATTGCGCTCTGAGGCACGCCACTATCAAGACTATTTAACTCTTGCCCAAGAAATTGCTGGTTTTGATATTACCGAGCGGGTTAAAGAGTTTGGTGAAATTGAAGCGCAGTTAATTACATCTTTTGATGACGATTTTAAGTTTCACAGTGGTACGCCGGTAAATAAAAGCGCTTAACCAACACTAACATGTGCTGCAGCTTTCAAGCCATGCTGTAGCACATACTTTATTATCAAAAGTGTTTTTAAATTAGACACATCAAAAACTCTCACCTAATATTTAAAGCAAGTTAATTTTTTTATTTATCAGTTATTTTATTGCTTTGCAATGCATTGTAAATGAAAGGCCATTGCTATTATTATTTTGGTGGGTATATATGGATGAAAAAGAGGGATTATTTGTATTTTCTGCTGAGGAAGAGTTAGTAAATACTGACCTTAAAGTATGGAAAATTCTAACCGTTGAGGATGATCTCGATTATCAACATGCATTAGTTAATAGCTTAAAAGAATTAAAGGCCAAAGAAGGCTACAAATATGAGTTATTAGCGGCCAACTCAGTACCAGAAGCTGCGCTTGCTTTAAGTATGCACCCAGATATAGCACTTGTTTTTATCGATGTGGTTATGGAAGAAGATGACTCCGGACTGCGTTTGGTAAATACCATCAGAGAAGTGATTGGCAACGCTGAAATGCGTATCGTGTTACTAACAGGGCAGCCCGGTTTAGCCCCTGAAACCGATGTGATGAAAATGCTCGATATTGATGAGTACTGGAATAAGTCTGACATTTCTGCGCAAAAGCTTGAATCAATCGTTAATAGTAATATGCGAACTTGGCAATATATTTCGCAAATAACAGCCGCTAAACAAGGTTTGCAACTTGTGCTTGATGCATCAAGGAGCATTAATAGCAAACATGATATGGGCTCATACTCAGCTGCCGTGCTGCAAGAACTAAGCAATATTTTAAAAATATCCGAGGGAGGCGGGATCCTTTGTTCAAGCAACCTTGATAAAGGCGACAATGCAATGATCCTCACTACCAACGGCTGCTTTAATGGTATGAAAGGACAAAAAGTAGATAGCAATTTACTGGCCGATATGTACGATGACTTCCAGCTAGCGATTCAAGAGAAACGTCATGTGTTTTCAAATCAGCATAGTATCTTCTTCTTCCCAGCAACCATTGCTGAAGGCACGCACTATATTACCTTGGTAAAATCAGATAATCCCATTAGTGAAGAAAACGAATATTTATTGAAAGTATTTAGTGAAAACGTCAGTAGCGGATTTGCTAATATTTCATTATTAAATAGATTAACCGAGCTTGCCTATACCGATGTTTCATTAAACTTACAGAATAGAAACTGGTTAACTCGCGAAATTAAAAATATGAACGTATATGAAAAATCCAAAATGCGTTTAATTATTTTTGATATTTATCAGTTTGATGAAAAAGCATTTACCTTTGGTTATGATTTTTGTAGAAAAATCATAAAACTGGTACATAAAAGTATTGTAGATGTTTTTTCAATATATGACCCCAGAATTGCGATTATTAGTAATAGTAGCTTTGGCATGCTCATTAATGTTGATTTTGATATTACAGATGATATTGCGCGTTTTCATAATAAACAAAAGTACGAAATTGAAAATGTTAAGCAATTTATTGACGTAAGAGTGTTGGAGTTAAAGCTAAGTTGCGCATCAAATATTACTCCCGAAAAAGTAATTAGCCTGGCAGAGTCGAGTTTAAATTACATGCAAGTAACTCAAGCGAAGTTTATTTTGCATACCGATGAGAAAACAGTGGCAATAACAAGGCGCTATGAGTTAATGGCGCGCTTGAGAACGGCTATTAGTACCAAAGAATTGCGTGTCGCTTTGCAACCAAAAATGTGCTTGAAAACATTAAAACCAATTGGTTTTGAAGCGCTAGCTAGATGGCAGTTAGCTGATGGCAGCTTTGTAAATCCTGAAGAGTTTATAGAACTTGCTGAAACAGCTGGTTTAATTAATGAGCTAGATAATGTTATTTTTGAAAAAATACTACAAATAATTAATCAACTTAAAAAATGTGGTATAAATTTACCTATTGCGTTTAACGCATCATCTTATGACTTGATCGATCCTTCTTACTTTGAGTCTATCAAAAGTCGGATTGAGGAATATAAAGTATCTCCCTCGATGCTGGAACTTGAAGTGACAGAAACCCAAGCGATCAGTAATTACAACTTTATTAAAGAGGCTTTATCACGATTTATGGCATTGGGTATTAAAGTGAGTATTGATGACTTTGGTACGGGTTATTCATCGTTAGCACATATAAATGAAATACCGTCGAATGCGATAAAAATTGATCGCTACTTTGTCAGCAACCTTGAGCATAATATAAATAATCAATACATGATAAAAATGATCATCAGTCTCGCAAAGCAATTTGATTTTAAAGTTATTGCTGAGGGTGTTGAAAACGAATTTGAGGTGCAATGGTTAAAACAAGCAGGTTGTGAAATGGCCCAAGGTTACTTTTTTGCAAAACCATTATTTTATGATGATTTACTGATCTGGTTAGCACAGTTTGATAATGTAAATGACTAAAAAAAGTAACTCATTTTATAGCGACAAAAAAGGCGTACTCATAAAGTCGCTGTTTATTTTATTTGTTGCGATATTAATTGGCTGGCTGGTATACGAGCAAGTTTATCAGTCAAAAGTAACCATAATAAAAGAGCGCCAAGATGAAAAACTAGTGCTTGTGAGTACTGATTTATCTAAAGAGCTAAGCAGTATTAAAAAACTCACTCAGCTGTTAGCAAATGGCCAAGTATTAAAAAGTAATACAGGTTTAAATACATTGAGCGCTCAACAAAGCGACAAGCTCATAAATGATTATTTTTTAAATTTTGCTTCTGTATCAACCAATATCTCACAAATACGTTGGCTTGAACGCAGTGGTAAAGAACGTTATAGAATTAATTTCAGCAATAAAAAAAGCGAAATTGTTGAGGTATCACAATTACAAAATAAGCAAAATCGTTATTACTTTAAAGAAGGGATGTTAGTTGCACCACCGAATACATTTATTTCAGAAATTGATTTAAATATTGAGCGTGGAAAAGTTGTTGTCCCGCATGAGCCAACAATTAGGGTGACTTACAGAACGCAAGGTGGTGATTATTTAATAGATGGCTTGTTAGTAGTGAATTTTAATCTGGATTATTTATTTAGTAATATTCGACAATATGATGAAAAAAACACCCAAGTAAATATTCTAAATCATGATGGTTATTGGTTGTATAATAAGGATCCCGCATTACAGTTTGGGTTTATGTATAATCAAGTTAATAACTCGCTAGCAAATAACTCTCCAGCGCTTTGGCAACACATCATTGAACATGACGTACAAAGCACCTCACGTATTTTTCATGACAGTTTATATACTTTCAGGCGATTCTCTATTGTTTCACTACGTGAATCAACACAAAGAACCGCAGATTCAGATAAAGAGATTATTATACTTATCGGTAGCCCTAAAGAGCTGCTGTATAATGCAAAAATGACTGCTTTTCAATATGCTGCTCTGTGTAGTGTTGTTTTATGTATTTGCGGTTTTGGTTTTAGTTACCGTGAATATTTATTCCAACAGCAACTAATTACTTTATCTTATAAACTACAGCGTGAAAAAGTAGAGTTAGATAGCGTCAACAAACAGCTCGATTTAACTA
This sequence comes from Pseudoalteromonas sp. SR44-5, assembly GCF_014163675.1. Classification (NCBI taxonomy): domain Bacteria; kingdom Pseudomonadati; phylum Pseudomonadota; class Gammaproteobacteria; order Alteromonadales; family Pseudoalteromonadaceae; genus Pseudoalteromonas; species Pseudoalteromonas sp. SR44-5. The sequence goes on along the minus strand of NZ_JACJDT010000013.1, from coordinate 99,997 downwards.
TAAGGCAGCAGCAGCAATTACAAACAAGCTTACTCGAAGCTCGAAAACTATCGTCTTTAGGGTTGTTGGTGGCGGGGGTTGCTCATGAGATGAATACACCCATTGGCGGTGCTATTATCTCAGTATCTAACGCGAATGTGGTTATTAATAAGTTGAGTGACGCGATAAAAACCGGATTAACTAAATCGCAATTAGATAAAAGCACACAGAGCATTGAGGAAAATTTAGGGTTAGCTAAAATTAATTTAAATAAGGCAGCGGTATTAGTTAAAAGTTTTAAAAAAATGGCGATAGACCGTCATAATGATGATGTCATCACATGTAATATAAGAAAAATAACTGAAGATTTACTGATCTCCCTTAATTCAAGATTAAAAAACTCAAACGTAAAAGTGAAAACCTTAGTTGATACTGACCAAGATATAAAAAGCCGACCAGGAATTATTTCCCAAGTGCTAGAAAACCTGATAATGAACGCACTAACCCACGGGTTTGCCAAAAATCAAGTCGGTGAAATTGAGATAAAAATAGCACAAGCTGCTAGTCAATCCATTAAATTAACCATTTCAGATAGCGGTGTTGGGATTAAAGCAGAGTCTCAACAGTACATCTTTGAGCCTTTTTACACCTCAGCTCGTGGTATTGGCAATACTGGGCTTGGCTTATATATGGTGCACCAATGGGTTACACACATTTTGCAGGGGGAAATTAAATTACAGTCCAATCCACACTCTACAGAGCGCTTTAAAACTGAGTTTACTATTACTATACCCAAACTATCTTAAGATGCAGAATTCGTTGCTTGGAGTGATAGTCATATAAGCATTTGTGTTTTAACGTTTTAAAAATTGTAGGTATTGCTCAGTCTTAGCTTCTGAAAAGCCATGGCGTAGGAGAACTTGTGCGGCCTCACCATTATTTACAATGGTGTTGAAACCGTTTTCTAATTGTATTAATTGTTGCTTACTTTGCACAGCAGATTTGGAAAAAATAATATATAGGTAGTGGGACGCTAAATGAGGAGGGATATATACGATTGACTGTCCTGTTTGTAATTGTGGATGATTGTTTAACCAGTACTCACCGACTTCTTTGGTACCAGCTACTAAATCAACGCGGCCAAGCTGTAACACGCGTAAGCTGCTGATCAAGTCATTAGTCGCTGTAATGGCTAAATTATGTTCACTACTAAAACCCTCGCTAACTATATAATTACTACCTTTACTTATGCTGTATGGCTGTAATGACGTTAAACTGCCATCGTAATTTATTTTGCTACTTTTTCGTTTAAATAATCCAGTAAATGACTTTGCTAATGGTCGTGAATAGTGGAATGTTTTTTCTCGCTCGGCGCTATAATAAGCCCCTAAAAGAGCTGTTCGCTTATTTTTTTCAAGTAATCTTAGTGCACGAGCCCAAGTTGTAAACTCAATGCTAGCTTCAATATCTTGGCTTGCTAATGCAGTAATAATAATATCAGCTAACCAACCTTGTTGCGGCAGTTGCTCTGAAAAATACGGGGGAAAAGGCTCGGTAACAAAAAGCCATTTATCTTGGCTGTATGTATGGCCTGCGTAAAATAAACAAATAAGTATGAAAAATAATTTAAGCATTACGACCAGTACTAAAAACGATCAATATAGTAAGCGTAGACAATATTTTATATTTGTGCGAATGGTTCACTTACTAGTTCTTGTGTCTGTGCGGTAACAACTAAATAAGAGCCTTGAGTATACCAATCACCCAGCACTGTGCGAGTGAGTGTTTGCTTATCTACTTCATAATGATGCACATTAGGGCGATGGGTATGGCCATGGATCATATGTTTTACTTGGTGTTTTGCAAATGTTGCTAGTACCGCTTGTTCAGTAACATCTAATATTTCAAGCGCTTTACCGGTTTGATTTTGCTTTGATTTTTCTCTGGCATTTTGCGCAACTTTACGACGATACCAAAGTGGCATAGCAAGCATTAATCTTGGCCACCACCAACTGCGGCCTTTTTTACGAAACTTTTGATATTCAATATCTTGTGTGCACATTTCATCGCCATGCAAAATGACAGTGGGAGTGCCATATAAGTCAATTACCAGCTGTTCGGGTAATAAAGTCATTCCTGCTTGTTTGGCGTATTTATCGCGCATAATGAAATCACGATTGCCATGCACAAAATATACTGGGGTGCCGTTATCACTCACTACTTTTAAATGCTTTGCAACTTCAGTTGAGAGTGCGGTTACATAGTCATCACCAACCCATACTTCAAAAAAGTCACCGAGTATATATAGCGCGTCTACATCCTTATTAATAATATGCGTATCTAAAAACTGATAAAAAGCTGCACTGATATCTGGGCGATTTTCACTTAAATGGAGGTCGGCAATAAAGTAGGTTTGGCGAGTCATAGGTAAGTCTTTTAAAAATAAATAAAGCGGGCATATACGTATAGCATAGATACCCGCTAAAACGCCACGTTACGTGGGTAAGCGTACTATTAGTTTACAGTTACGCTTGTGATGATAACGTCATCAAGAGGTACGTCTTGATGAAAGCCTGTGCTACCTGTAGCAACGGCTTTAATTTTTTCTACTACGTCCATGCCTTCAACAACTTCAGCAAATACACAGTAACCCCAGCCTTGAGATGTTTCGCTGCTGAAGTTTAAGAAGTCATTGTTATTCACGTTAATGAAAAACTGTGCTGTTGCTGAATGTGGATCAGGAGTACGTGCCATAGCAAGTGTACCAATCTTATTAGAAAGGCCATTGTTTGCTTCATTTTGAATAGGATCATGCACTTCTTTTTGTGTCATACCTGGTTCAAAACCACCGCCTTGTACCATGAAACCATCAATTACACGGTGAAAAATAGTGCCGTCGTAAAAGCCTGCGTTAGCATACTGTAAAAAGTTTTTAACTGTGTTTGGCGCATCTTCTTTGAGCATGTTAATGGTGATATCACCAAAATTTGTGTGTAGAACAACCATGTGGTTTCCTATTAGCTGATTTATTTGCCGCTATTTTATCTTAGTTAGCTAAGATTAACAAAGTGCTTATTCAATTGATAAAGCGCTAGAGCAGGGGCTTTTCAAGTGTTAACATAGCGATTCAAGTAAATAGTCAAGGACTTAAAATAAATGGTAAATATATACAACACACTCACGCGTCAAAAAGAGCAATTTAAACCTATGGTCGACGGCAAGATCGACATGTATGTGTGTGGTATCACCATTTATGATTATTGTCATATTGGTCATGCCCGCACATTTGTTAGCTTTGACGTGATCGTACGTTATCTTCGTCACATTGGTTATGATTTAAAGTATGTGCGCAATATCACCGATGTTGATGACAAAATCATTAAGCGTGCGAATGAAAATGGCGAAGCGATTAACGACTTAACTGTGCGTATGACAAAAGCAATGCATGAAGATTTTGATAGTCTAAACATGTTACGTCCAGACATTGAACCTACAGTCACAGGTCATATGGACGAAATTATCGAAATGGTTGAACGACTAGTTACTAAAGGCCACGCCTATGTTGCAGCCGACGGCGATGTTTTATTTGACGTCTCAACGTTTGAGCAATACGGTGCATTGTCACAGCAAGATTTAACTATGCTACAAGCCGGTTCGCGTGTTGAAGTAGCACAAGATAAAGATGATCCACTTGATTTTGTGTTATGGAAAAAAGCCAAAGCGGGTGAACCATCATGGACATCACCGTGGGGCGAAGGTCGTCCAGGTTGGCATATTGAATGTTCGGCAATGAGCTCAAAGCATTTAGGTGAGCATTTTGATATTCATGGCGGTGGTTCAGATTTACAGTTTCCACACCATGAAAATGAGATTGCGCAATCATGCTGTGCAAATAACGGCAAGTACGTCAATACCTGGATCCATACGGGGATGGTACAAGTAAATAAAGAGAAGATGTCAAAATCATTAGACAACTTCTTTACTGTTCGTGATGTACTTAAAGAATATGATGCTGAATCGGTTCGTTATTTTTTAATTTCTGGTCATTACCGCAGCCAGTTAAATTACTCGCAAGAGAACTTAGATCAAGCACGTTCGTCGCTTGAGCGTATTTATACGGCACTTCGTGGTGTTGAGCCTATCAGTTGTGATTTAGCAACAAATGAACATGTGGCTAAATTTAGAAAAGCAATGGATGACGACTTTAATACACCAGAAGCATTACCGGTGTTATTTGAATTAGCCAAAGAGCTAAACCGTGTAAAAGACGTTGATGCTGAGCAAGCGGGTAAGTTAGCATTTGTACTGCGTAGTCTTGGGGAAGTGTTAGGGGTTGCTCAACAAGCACCAGAGGCATTTTTACAAGGTGGCCAAGCAGATGACGAAGTTGCCCAAATAGAAGCGTTAATAGTTAAGCGTAATGAAGCGCGCGCGGGTAAAGATTGGGCTGCGGCCGATGAAGCGCGTGATGCTTTAAATGCACTTGGAGTAATACTGGAAGACTCTGCAGGTAAAACTACATGGCGTAAAGCGTAATTAATTACCTTACTAGTGCCAGTCAAATAGGCATTGCTGAATAAGACGTATTTTAGTAAGTATTATTTTAGTAAGTATTGTATTAGTAAGTATTACAAAGGGTTGCCAATTTGGCAGCCTTTTTATTTTTTCTAGCTTGACCTCAACTTAACCTTAGGTTTTACCTTTGCGTTTCTTAGTTATTTTGAAAGGAATGAAATGAATATTTTTCTTGCCATGATCCCTGCTTTTTTATGGGGCACCACCTATGCGGTCACTAAATATGCCACCCCAGATTGGCCGCCAATATTACTTGGCGCGTTGCGAGCATTACCTGCGGGTTTACTGTTATTTGTGCTTAAACCATCATGGCCTAAAGCAAAACAGTGGCGCGGTTTAGTATTATTAGCTGTGGTTAATATTGCCCTGTTTTTTAGTTTTATTTTTATTATGGCGGTTAATTTACCAGCGGCAATTGCCGGTGTTGGTATGGTCTCTGTGCCTGTGGTTGCGTTGATTTATGCGTGGGTTTTTAAAAAGCAGCGTCCAGCGTTTTTGCAATCGGTGTGCGCACTTATATTAGTGATTTTGGCTTGGCGATTATTTGATCCCCAGCATGTCACGATTAATGCCTTAGGAGTATTCGCTTTAATTGGTGCGTTGTTAACAATTGTTGTTGGTAGTACTTTAGTGCAAAAAATGTCTAGCCACACTCATTGGTGGACGGTATTAACATGGCAGCTAATCATTGGCGGATCATTGTTATCATTAGTAGCAATGACTCAAGCTATTTACTTTGATCCACAACAATATCAAGTACTTGCTAATGGTGTCAGTTCAATACAGTGGCTTGCATTATTTTGGTTAATTGTGCCAAATACAGCGCTTGCGTATATCTTGTATGTTTGGTTACTTGGCCGGATGACGGTGGTTGAGTTTACTTTCGGTACGATTGCTAATCCGATCGCAGGTATTATTTGCGCCGTGGTATTACTAAGTGAGCACTATCAAGTTTGGCAATATACGATAATGGTTTTAATGATTTTCTTCTCTGTGCTGCCGCAATTGTTAAAGCTAACACGGCGCCAGCGCTCAGCTAAAATAGCCTCATAAATAACAACAAAGGGTTGCTAAACAGCAACCCTTGTTAATTCTTGATGCGACGTTATAGGCTAATTAGCTATGGTATTTTTCACAGGCTTCAAGGGTATTTTCAATCAAGCTTGCTACTGTCATTGGGCCTACGCCGCCAGGTACTGGCGTGATGAAATGTGCTTTTTGTTCAGCGATCTCATACTGTACGTCACCGACTAATTTGCCGCTATCTAAACGATTAATGCCTACATCGATCACAATTGCACCTTCTTTAACCCAATCCCCAGGAATAAACTCAGGTTTACCAACTGCCACAACTAACAGATCAGCACGGCGTACATGAGTTTCTAAATCTTGCGTAAATTTATGACACACAGTGGTTGTACAACCTGCAAGTAATAGTTCCAATGCCATAGGACGACCAACAATATTTGAAGCGCCAACAACAACTGCATGCATGCCTTTGTATTTTACACCGGTCGAATCAAGCAGTGTAATAATACCTTTTGGCGTACATGGGCGAAGAGCAGGCATACGCTGTGCTAAACGGCCAATGTTATAAGGATGAAAGCCGTCAACATCTTTGAGTGGAGTGATATGCTCAAGGATTCTTTCAACATCAAGACCAGCAGGAAGAGGAAGTTGTACTAAAATACCATCAACTTGTGCATCGTTATTGAGTTCATCAATTAAATCTAATAATGCTTGCTCGTTTGTATCTGCTGGTAAATCAAATGATTTAGAAATAAAGCCAACTTCTTCACAGGCTTTACGTTTTGAACCTACATAAACTTGGCTTGCAGGATCTTGCCCTACAAGTACAACTGCAAGTCCAGGTGCGCGCAAACCGTTTGCAACACGTTCACTTACTCTTTGTGCTACTGCACTGCGTACTTGTTTAGCTATTGCCTTACCATCGATGATGTTTGCCGTCATGGGTGACCTTTAATTGGGGTTAGTTAACTTAATACCGATACTTTAAAAAAACGAATGCATATAGAAATAGGGGTAATATAATGCTAATAAAGAACACGTTCTTTATTACTCGTTTTTAATATGCTTACTATTTTCGCAGAAAAGCGCTAATGCGCCAAGTTGCTTTTCTGATATAGCCGCTAATTATATAAAACAGTTGAAATTTTAGCTGATCGTCACAATATTTGACCATTATGAACTAAAAATGACCGATTGATTTATTTTCTTAAAAAAAGGTTTGACCTGACACGGTCAAATCACTATTATGCACCCCGTTGTCAACGAGGTCACTCGCTAACAATAGTAAGCATCGGCGATTAGCGCAGTTTGGTAGCGCACTTGGTTTGGGTCCAAGGGGTCGCAGGTTCAAATCCTGCATCGCCGACCACTTTCTCATTTATAAAGAATGGTAATGATTGGTTTGGGTATATCCTATACAGTCACAAGTTAAATGCTGAAAAGCAGGTAACTATTCTATTATAATAGATTGGCTTATTGGTAAACTATGAAGTTTTCGATGCGCCCATAGCTCAGCTGGATAGAGCAACGCCCTTCTAAGGCGTCGGTCGAAGGTTCGAATCCTTCTGGGTGCACCATTTGAAAACATGTAAATATAGCGGTGGTTGTAGCTCAGTTGGTAGAGCCCCGGATTGTGATTCCGGTTGTCGTGGGTTCGAGCCCCATCAGTCACCCCATTTACAAAAAATAATATCGGCGATTAGCGCAGTTTGGTAGCGCACTTGGTTTGGGTCCAAGGGGTCGCAGGTTCAAATCCTGCATCGCCGACCACTTTCTCAAAAAGTGGTCTCAAATACACAGTTTGAGTGTTCAATGAAAACGAGGTTTAATACTTCAATATCGGCGATTAGCGCAGTTTGGTAGCGCACTTGGTTTGGGTCCAAGGGGTCGCAGGTTCAAATCCTGCATCGCCGACCACTTTCTTAATTAATAAAAAACAATTCAAAATTCATATTTCACAGCTTAATTTTAAAGCTAAAATATTGCTAACTTGCTAACTTGCTAACTTGCTACCTTGCTAACTTGCTAACTTGCTAACTTGCCACTCAAACGCCTACTTTTTATCCGCTATGCTTGCTTAATCCGCTATCTGACCAAATAATTGCCCCCTAGACTCGACTATCATAAATATTAGGTTATAATGCCGCGTCTATTGTTTAACATAGTGCCCGAAGGGCAGAGCAGCATTGGTATCTTATAGTGAAGATGGGGTTGATAAGTCGCTTTAATGACTTTAAACGTGCCAAAACGCATAGTGATTACCGTGTTTGTAAGGAAGGCGAACAGTCGCCAAAATTGAAGATTGAGGTATATCATGCAAGTTTCTGTTGAGACGACTCAAGGCCTTGAGCGCCGTCTGACCATCACCGTTCCTGCAGAGAACGTTGAGACCGAAGTAAAAAAACGCTTACAACAACTGTCTAAAACCCAGCGTATTGATGGTTTCCGTCCTGGTAAAGTACCAACGTCTGTAATCAACAAACGTTACGGTGGCGCAGTTCGTCAGGAAGTAGCTGGTGAATTAATGCAACGTAACTTCTACGAAGCAATCGTAGCTGAAAAAATTAACCCAGCTGGCGCACCAACATTTGCTCCTAAAGCACTTGAAGCGGGTAAAGATTTAGAATTTGCTGCAACATTTGAAGTTTACCCTGAAGTTGAAGTTCAAGGTTTAGATAAAATTGCTGTAGAAAAACCTGCTGTATCAGTGACTGACGAAGATTTAGCAAACATGCTAGAAACACTTCGTAAGCAACATGCATCATGGGCTGAAGTTGACACAGCTGCTGGCGAGAAAGACCGTGTAACGGTTGATTTCGTAGGTACTATCGACGGTGAAGTGTTCGAAGGCGGTAAAGCTGAAGATTTCCCATTAGAACTTGGCCAAGGTCGTATGATCCCAGGTTTTGAAGATAACATCGTAGGTAAAAAAGCAGGCGAAGAAGTTGTTTCTGACGTAACTTTCCCTGAAGATTACCACGCTGAAAACCTTAAAGGCAAAGCAGCTCAATTCACAATCACTGTGAAGAAAGTTGAAGCGCAAGAGCTACCTGAATTAAGCGAAGAGTTCGCAACTAAATTTGGCGTAACTGAAGGCGGCGTTGACGCACTTAAAGAAGAAGTTAAAAAGAACATGACACGTGAACTTGACCAAGCGGTTAAAGCGAACGTGAAAGACCAAGCAATCAAAGGTCTTTTAGCTAACAACGAAATCGACGTGCCTAAAGCGCTAGTAGATCAAGAAATTGATGCACTACGTCAGCAAGCTGCACAACGTTTTGGTGGCGACGCTAAAAACATGCCTGAGCTTCCAGCTGAATTGTTCCACGAGCAAGCTGTAACACGCGTTAAAACTGGCCTATTATTAGGTGAAGTAATTAAAGCGAACGAGATCAAAGTTGATGATTCAAAAGTTGAAGCATTAATTGCAACAGTGGCTTCTGCATACGAAGATCCAACTGAAGTTGTAGAATACTACAAAGCAAATGATCAACTTATGCAGCAGATGCGTAATGTAGCAATGGAAGAGCAAGCTGTTGAAGCTATTTTAGCTAAAGCAAATGTGACTGACGTTGAAAAAGCATTTGATGACATCATGAATCCGCAGCAAGGTGCTTAATAAGTCATTGACTTAAGCCCTCGCTAACGATTAAATGGCTCGTGTTACTCTGTATTATGCAGTGTGCCCGAGCCATTTTAGTTTGTGGCCTTCAATTTCGCCAAAAAATAACTATGCTTCCTTATAATAAGGATAAGTATAAGCGCATAAGGAATTAGATAAATATGAACACTGGTATTACAGATCCACTCAATGCATTAGTACCTATGGTTGTTGAACAAACAGCGAAAGGCGAGCGCTCGTATGATATTTATTCGAGACTATTAAAAGAGCGAATCATTTTTTTAACAGGTCAAGTTGAAGACAACATGGCTAATCTGATCTTAGCGCAAATGCTATTTTTAGAATCAGAAAACCCAGAAAAAGATATCTTTTTATATATCAATTCACCGGGTGGTTCAGTGACTGCGGGTATGGCAATCTACGACACCATGAATTTTATTAAACCAGATGTAAGTACAATTTGTGTTGGTCAAGCGGCTAGCATGGGTGCATTCTTATTAACAGCTGGTGCAAAAGGCAAACGTTATTGTTTACCTAATTCACGCGTGATGATTCACCAACCATTAGGTGGTTTCCAAGGTCAAGCATCTGACTTTGAAATACACGCTAAAGAAATCCTGTCTATTAAAGACAAATTAAACCGTTTAATGGCAGAGCATACTGGCCAACCATTAGATGTGATTTCAAAAGATACAGACCGTGATAACTTTATGAGCGCAACTCAAGCCGTTGATTATGGTTTAGTTGATGCGGTATTTACTAATCGCGAAAGTAAGTAAATATAACAGCGAGTAGTTAACGCTACTTGCTGAAGTCGTTTACACTGTGAAAACCAAAGATTTTTGGTATAGTAAAACGTATTGAAATAGCTGCTAAGTAGTTTGGCAGCCAACGTATAAGATGAGGTAGCTGAATGTCTGACACTCCTACAGACGGCGACAAAAGTAATAAATTGTTATACTGCTCTTTTTGTGGCAAAAGCCAGCATGAAGTTCGTAAACTCATTGCAGGGCCTTCAGTATACATTTGTGATGAATGTGTTGAGCTGTGTAATGACATTATCAGGGAAGAGATCAAAGACATTGCGCCTAAGCACAATACCTCTGATAAACTGCCTGCACCAAAAGAAATTCGTAATCATTTAGATGATTATGTTATTGGTCAAGATCACGCTAAAAAAGTATTGTCAGTAGCGGTTTATAATCACTACAAACGATTACGTAATCAAAGCACCAAGGTCGACATTGAGTTAGGTAAAAGTAATATCCTACTTATTGGCCCAACAGGTAGCGGTAAAACATTATTAGCAGAGACATTAGCGCGTTTACTTGATGTGCCATTTACTATGGCTGATGCAACCACATTAACCGAAGCCGGTTATGTGGGCGAAGATGTTGAAAACATCATCCAAAAGCTACTGCAAAAATGTGACTACGACGTTGAGAAAGCACAACGTGGTATTGTTTACATCGATGAGATTGATAAAATTTCACGTAAATCTGACAACCCATCAATCACCCGTGACGTATCAGGTGAAGGCGTGCAACAAGCACTACTTAAATTGATTGAAGGGACTGTGGCATCAGTGCCACCACAAGGCGGACGTAAACATCCACAGCAAGAGTTTTTACAGGTAGACACCTCTAAAATCTTATTCATCTGTGGTGGCGCATTCTCTGGTCTTGATAAAGTGATTGAGCAGCGTAGCCATAAAAATACCGGTATCGGTTTTGGGGTTAACGTAAAAGAATCTGCGGCGAGCCGTTCTTTAAGTGAAACATTTAAAGATGTTGAGCCAGAAGATTTAGTGAAATATGGTTTGATCCCAGAATTCATCGGTCGTTTACCTGTTGTGGCAACCTTAACTGAACTCGATGAGTCGGCTTTAGTGCAAATATTAAATGAGCCTAAAAACGCCTTAACGAAACAGTACGGCGCATTATTTGGTATGGAAGACGTTGAACTTGAATTCCGTGATGACGCACTGCGTGCTATCGCTCATAAAGCGATGGAGCGTAAAACAGGTGCCCGTGGTCTTCGTTCAATCGTTGAAGCGGTGTTACTCGATACTATGTACGAACTTCCTTCAATGGAAAACGTCAGCAAAGTCGTGATTGACGAAACCGTGATCAAAGGTGAATCAGATCCTATTTTGATTTATCAAAGCGCTAGCCAAGATAAAGCAGCGTCTGAGTAAAATTTACTCATTTTGATAATAAAAAGGAGCCTAGTGCTCCTTTTTTTATAATTTATTTAATCCAGTTGCGTTAAATTGTTGAACTTTACTTAGGTTATCCCCATATACTTGAGTAATCTTTAAAATAAATGAAGAGCGAAGAGAAAAATAATGACGCTTGAGAGAACAGATCGAGTCGAAATCCCGGTGCTAGCACTGCGCGATGTCGTGGTATATCCGCACATGGTGATCCCGCTTTTTGTAGGCCGTGAAAAATCAATAAAATGCCTTGAAGCGGCAATGGATAAAGACAAACAAATTTTCCTTGTTGCGCAAAAAGACGCGACCGTAGATGAGCCTGAGCAAGATGATATTTACCGTGTTGGTACCATAGCCACGGTATTACAATTGCTTAAACTTCCTGATGGCACAGTCAAAGTACTGGTTGAAGGCACACAGCGAGCAAAACTAGAAAGCTTTATTGATAATGAAGACTTTTTTGTTGCTAATGCGCAGTTTATTGGTTCAGAAGAAATCGATGAGCAAGAGCAAGATGTATTTATTCGCAGTGCCATCAGTCAGTTTGAAGGCTATGTAAAGCTAAATAAAAAAATACCACCAGAGGTGTTAACCTCGGTCAGTGGCATTGATGAAGCGCCGCGCCTTGCCGATACTATGGCAGCGCACATGCCGCTGAAAGTGCCTGAAAAGCAAAAAGTACTCGAAATCACCAATGTTACAGAACGTCTTGAATATTTAATGGCGTTGATGGAAGGTGAAATTGATTTACTGCAAGTTGAGAAAAAAATTCGTACCCGCGTTAAAAAGCAGATGGAAAAGTCGCAACGTGAGTATTACCTCAATGAGCAAATGAAAGCCATTCAAAAAGAATTAGGCGAGCTTGACGACGTACCAGATGAATTCGAAGCACTGAAAAAGCGCATTGAAGAATCAGGTATGAGCAATGACGCACAAGAAAAAGCGAACTCTGAACTTGCTAAGCTTAAAATGATGTCGCCTATGTCGGCAGAAGCCACGGTTGTACGTTCATACATAGACACATTAATTAATGTGCCGTGGAAAAAACGTTCGAAAGTGAAAAAAGACTTAGCGGGCGCACAAAAGATTTTAGACAGCGACCATCACGGTCTTGATAAAGTCAAAGAACGCATCATTGAATATCTCGCTGTGCAACAGCGTACCAATAAACTCAAAGGCCCTATTTTGTGCCTTGTGGGTCCACCGGGTGTTGGTAAAACGTCATTAGGTCAATCGATTGCTCGTTCTACAGGGCGTAAGTATATTCGTATGGCACTAGGTGGTGTTCGTGATGAAGCAGAAATTCGTGGCCACCGTCGTACTTACATAGGTTCAATGCCAGGTAAGTTGATTCAAAACATGAGTAAAGTGGGCGTTAAAAATCCATTATTCTTGTTAGATGAAATCGATAAAATGTCATCAGATATGCGTGGCGATCCTGCATCGGCACTGCTTGAAGTACTTGATCCTGAGCAAAATAGCCATTTTGCGGATCATTACTTAGAAGTCGATTATGACTTATCTGACGTAATGTTTGTTGCTACATCAAACAGCTTTAACATTCCTGGTCCGTTATTGGATCGGATGGAAGTGATCCGGTTATCGGGTTATACCGAAGATGAAAAGCTGAATATTGCCAAAGAGCATTTAATTGTTAAACAAGTTAAACGCAATGGCTTAAAAGATGGTGAATTAATCATCGAAGACAGTGCAATCATCGGCATTATTCGTTATTACACCCGTGAAGCGGGCGTACGTAACTTAGAACGCGAAATATCTAAGTTATGCCGTAAAGCGGTGAAGAATATCTTGCTTGAAAAAGGCACTAAAACAGTCACTATTAATGCTGACAACCTTGAAGATTTCTTAGGTGTGCAGCGCTATGATTATGGTAAAGCTGAAGACGGCGATCGCATTGGCCAAGTTACAGGTTTAGCGTGGACTGAAGTGGGCGGTGATTTGCTGACCATCGAATGTGCCGCAGTACCAGGCAAAGGTAAACTAAGCTACACCGGGTCACTAGGCGATGTAATGCAAGAGTCGATTCAAGCAGCTATGACAGTTGTACGTAATCGCGCTGATGCATTTCGTATCAACAGTGATTTTTACGAAAAACGTGATATTCATGTTCACGTACCTGAGGGGGCAACTCCAAAAGATGGACCAAGTGCTGGCGCCGCGATGGTAACAGGTTTGGTATCAAGTCTTACAGGTAACCCGGTACGTGCTGATGTGGCGATGACGGGTGAAATCACCTTACGTGGTGAAGTATTACCAATTGGTGGCTTAAAAGAGAAACTATTAGCCGCTCATCGTGGTGGAATTAAAACGGTCATTATTCCAAAAATTAACGAACGTGACTTAAAAGAGATCCCTGACAATGTATTGGCAGGACTTGATATTCACCCAGTTACGTGGATTGATGAGGTTTTAAAACTGGCTTTAGTACACCCAGTTGAGAGTTTTTCAGTCGAAACATCAAAAAACCAGTAAAAAAGCGAAAAAAAGTGCTTTAAAGGGCTTTTCAAATCTAGATGGTATGATAAGTTAAGCACTGGTTTTCAAGCCGAGGCCTTATGTGGCCTAGGCTGAAGAAAAATTACAATCGTATGAGCATGAAAAAGTTTGCTCTAAAATTTTCAAAATAGTGATGTTAGTTTAAAAAACAATCGCTCTTGATAATAACAATGAAAGAGGATGATATTGTGAATAAATCTCAATTAATCGATCAAATCGCAGCTGATGCTGACATTTCTAAAGCGGCTGCGGGTCGTGCACTTGATTCATTCATCGAGGCTGTTTCTGGCGCTCTTAAAGATGGCGACTCAGTAGCATTAGTTGGTTTCGGTACTTTCTCAGTACGTGAACGTGCTGCACGTTCAGGCCGTAACCCACAAACTGGCGAAACAATTCAAATCGCTGCAGCGACTATCCCAGCTTTTAAAGCAGGTAAAGCGCTTAAAGATGCATGTAACAGCTAATCACTGCTCTTTAGTGAGTTAGTTTGGTAGTGTAAGAAGTTAATCGCTTTTACAGCTTAATTAACGTTCTTTCTCGCCAACTGCTTCAAGTAAAAAAGCGTATCTGGTAAGATACGCTTTTTTTACATAAGCAAGGCGATTTCTGCCTCGAATAGAATAGAGATAAATAAATGCTTGAGAAAATCAGAGAAGGTTCACAAGGACCGGTAGCTAAAATTATTTTAGGCGCGGTGATTTTATCTTTTGCCTTAGCAGGGATCGGTGGTTACTTAGGTCAAACCACAGAGCAGCCCGTAGCTGAAGTAAATGGAGTTAAAATTAGCCAAACCGAGTTTAGCCGTGCGTTCCAAAATGAACGTGCACGTTTAGAGCAACAATTTGGCGAATACTTTGCACAAATTGCTGCTGATCCAAATTACATGGCACAAATTCGTCAAGGCGTCGTTGACCGTCTAGTACAACAAGAATTGCAAACTCAACTAGCGGCCGAACTTGGCTTACGTGTTAGTGACGACAGTGTTCGTAAAGCGATTTTAGAATTGCCATACTTCCAAATTGGTGGGCAATTTAACAACGATCGTTACTTACAAGTTATCCGTCAAATGAACTTTCAACCTGACGCATTTCGTGAATATTTACGTGAAGAAATGACTCGTAGCCAGCTAATTTCAGCGGTTGCAGGTACCGATTTTGCTCTAAATAGCGAACTGACTAATGCCGTTGCGCTACAACAGCAAACGCGCAATATTGACTATGTCGTGATCAGCAAAGAGTCTTTACAGCAAAACGTGACAGTAACAGAGCAAGAAATTGCCGATTACTATGATCTAAATATGTCGCAGTTTTTAGCGCCAGAGCAAGTATCAGTAAACTACATTGATTTAAATGCAGCTAACTTAACACTTGAAACTCATGTTAGCGAAGCAGACGTTAAAGCATATTATGATCAAAACAAAGCACAATACGTCGAACCTGAAAAACGCCGTGTATCGCATATCTTAATTGATAACAGTGAAGATGATGATGCAGCAAAAGCCAAAGCAGAAGACTTGTTAGCACAATTACAACAAGGCGGTGATTTTGCGGCATTAGCAGAATCATCATCTGATGATACCGTTAGTGCTGAAATGGGTGGTGACTTAGATTGGATCGAACGTGACATGATGGATCCTGCTTTTGAAGATGCGGCATTCGCATTAGCAAATAAAGGGGATTTTTCAGACGTTGTACAATCTGAGTTTGGTTACCATATTATTCAGTTAACTGATATTCAGAGCCAACAAGTAAAAGCGTATGACACTGTTAAAGCTGATTTACGTGCTGAGCTTGAGCGTACTGAAAAAGTAAATGCATTCTATGAAAAGCAAACAGAAATGGGCGCTATTGCATTTGAAATTTCAGATACCTTAGTTGATGCTGCAGAAGTTGCCGGTGTTGAAGTACAAACAACAGCATTAGTTGACCGTAATTCTCTACCTGCGCCGCTTAATACACCAGCGGTATTAGCTGCAATATTCTCACCAGATGTGCTTGAAGATAAAATGAACTCTGAAGTTATCGAAGTGGGCGATGAGCATGTTGTGTTAGTGCGTGTTAAAGAGCATGTACCAGCTGCAACAAAAGCACTTGCTGATGTATCAGAGCAAATTAAAGCACGTTTAGTTAGTGAAAAAGCTTCAGAGCTTGCGAAAGAAAAAGCAACAACACTATATGCTGAAATTGAAGCTGGCAAGAGCTTAAATGACCTAGTAACTGAGCAAAGCTTAGAACTTCGTCAAGAAGCGGCACTAACCCGTCAAGCTTACACTGTTTCGCCTGCAATCGTTCAACATGCCTTTAAAATGGCACACCCAACTGACACACCAGTAGTTGAAAAAGTTGACCTAAACAACGGTGACGCGGCAATCGTAGCACTTAAAACAGTGACTAACGCTACTGTTGAAGACGAAATTGACGCACAGCTTAAGCAAAATATTACTATGGCCCAAGTTAACAAAAACTACATGGTATTCATTGAAGCTTTAAAAGCAAATGCAGAATTAAACTTACCTAAAGCGCAAGCCGCCACAGAGTAATGCTTAATTAAGCAAACCGAAAAAAGCGCCTAATGGCGCTTTTTTTGTGGGTAGAATATATAGGTACTAGGTACTAGGTACTAGGTGAAAGGTGAAAGGTGAAAGGTGAAAGGTTAAAGGCTAAAGGTACTAGGTTAAAGGTGCTAGGTTCGAGTTTAGTTTACAAAATTGGGTAGCGTGCAACGAAAGCCTTTGCGCCTGTGAAGTTTTAAATAGCAGTTGTGACAATTATTATTGATATTAGAATGGCAGAAAAACACACTAAGAATTATGTGATAGTGTTAAAATGTATGTTGGCAAAAAATTGAATCTTAACTACTGTATATATTATCAGTGTAATTGACGTATTTTTGCTTTTATCTGTATAAACACAACAGAAATTTCTAGTTGAGGAAATTATATGAACTTGAATCCACAAACTGAAGCTAACAAAGTACTTGAAACACTTTGGCTTAATCAGGACTTTCCTGTTGATCCTGTCTCGATAGCTAAAAAAATGGGATTACAAGTTTTGGATACAGAACTCCCACCTAGTGTTTCCGGCGCCTTGATTAAAGAGGCTGGTGCTGATCCGATCATCGCTTTACATTATGCTGATCACAGTAACCGAAAACGATTTACCTGCGCACATGAATTAGGTCATTATGTTTCCAGGATTGAGTCTAACGATGAAAGCCTTGAATATGAGTATGTTGACTTAAGAGGCCCAAATGCTTCAAACGGAACTGATGCTGATGAAATATTTGCAAATCAGTTCGCAGCTAACTTATTAATGCCTGAAGCAATTTTAAAAAAATTATTGCGTTCAGGTAAAAATCATTTTAATTTAGCAATGTATTTCGGGGTTTCTCATGAGGCGCTTAAGCATAGATTAAAAGCATTGAGGCTTTTATAATGACGGTACAAGAAAAGGGAAATTTAGCATCGTTAATAAAAGCGAGCCTGCAAGATAAAAGTAAAACTACCCCGACAGATCCTTTAGTTTCAGAGAAAGTTGAAGATTCAAAAGCAGACAGAGAATTAAAAAAATCCTATGCAAATTGGTTTATTAAAATACTTATAGGCCAACTTATCGTGATGAATATTGTATTTTTTTGCGTAGGATTTGGTTGGCTGGCTTTTGATGAATGGTCGTTAAATTTATATATGGGTGGTACATTAGCGGAAGTGTTCGGCGTAATTTTAGTAATCACCAAGAACCTGTTTCCAACCAAGCCAACAAATAGATGATTTTTCAGACTGTTTGGAGTTGATTAAGGTTCTATTTTTCCAGAACCTACTATTTCTGAGTTAAACGTAAGCACTATCCCAAATACGATGTTCTCATTTCGCATAAAGCGGTTGATAAATCCGCTTTACTATTGGCTTTCGTTTTTTAACCACAAACAGCGATAGATATATATCCCTTAACTGCTCTGGCTTTTCCTAGAACCTAGAACCTTTTTTTAGCAACTCAACAACTTCTGAGTGACTTTTGATTTTGGCTTTTGGAATACATCCTCGGTTCTACCGTATTCAACAATTTCACCGTGATCGAGTACTACAAGTTGATCGCTGATGTGGCGTACTAAACTTAAGTGGTGAGTGATCAAGATATAACTGAGACCCGTGTCCTGTTGAAGCTTGAGTAGCAGGTTGACGGTTTGTGCGCGTACAGAAGGGTCCAGAGACGATAATGCTTCATCAAGTACCACAACCTTAGGGTCTAGTATTAATGCACGTGCTAGAGCGACACGTTGCAGCTGACCGCCACTGAACATATGTGGGTAGTAATACTGATGGTCGTTTAATAAACCTACTTTAGACAGTGTTGCGGTGATTTTTTCAGCGCGAGTTACTTTATCCAAAGAAGTATTATATTGCAGGCAATCGTCGAGCATATCGCCGATCGTTAAACCTGGGTTTAGCGAGGCTTCGGAGTCTTGAAAAATCATTCTAATATGGCGGCATTGCTGATCGCGAACGCCTTTGTTTTCGATGATGTTGCCATCGAGTAGGATTTGCCCAGCATCTGCGCTGTCTGCTCCAGCGAGTAATTTTGCTAGGGTACTTTTACCAGAGCCAGTTTCGCCAATAATAGCCAGTGTTTCACCTTGCTCTAAACAAAACGAGATGTTTTTTAATACCTCAAAACGCTTACGTGAAAATAACCCTGCACGCAGGTTAAAGCTTTTTGACAAGGCTTGCACTTTTAACAGAGGTTGCATTATTTCATCACCTTAATGAGAGGGAAATGACACGCATAACTATGACCATGTTGTTTAGTTAAAGGCGGTGTTACCACACAAGCTTTTTGTGCCTGCGGACAGCGAGGACCAAGGCGACAGCCTATAGGTAAATGCTGTAAGGTTGGGATTGTCCCTTTTAGTGCATAAAAAGGTTCTTTATGGGCAAGCCCTTGCTCATAATCCGGTAAGCTTTTTAATAATGCTTGTGTATAAGGGTGGCGAGGCTGGGCAAAAATACGCTGGGTTGGACCTGCTTCAACCATTTGCCCGCAGTAAAGTACATGCATGCAATGAGACCAATTAATGATTTCTTCAAGTTCATGGGAGATCATTAAAATTGACATGTTTTTAAGTTGATTTAAACTTTTTAATAACCGGAATACCTGTGCTCGTGTGGTACTTTCAAGAGCTGTAGTTGGCTCATCGGCGATCAGTAACTTAGGTGTACGAGCAATGGCCATAGCAATCATGACCTTTTGACATACGCCTTCTGATAGTTCGTGAGGGTAGCTCGATAGTACTTTTTCGTGATCTTTAATGCCCACTTTGTGGATCAGCGCTTTTACTCGGTCTTTACGTTCGCGGTTACGCTTTAAGAAAAACCCGGAGTTTGCTATTTCAGGGAGCGTTTCGGCTATTTGCTCAAATATTTTTGCGGTAGGATCAAGACAACGACTGGGATCTTGATAAATCATTGCGATGTCACTGCCTACAATTTTACGCCGTTGTTCGCTTGATAAGCGCATTAGATCCACACCGCGCCAATGCATACGGTCGGCGGTGATGTGCCAGCGTTTATTTAATACACCCACAATGGCTTTAGCAATTAAGCTTTTACCTGAGCCAGATTCGCCCACTAATGCATGTACTTCACCTTCTTTGAGGCTCAAGTTCACTCTATCTACGGCGCGAATAACGGTATCAGAGGTGCGCAGCTCTATGGTCAGATTTCGTATATCAAGTAATTGCATTTAATCAGCCTTACGTGCTTTGAGCACTTGGCGTAGCCCGTCGCCCACTAAGTTGGTCGACAGCACGGCTAAAAAGAGTAACACCCCAGGTAAGCCAACGGTCCAAGGTGCTAAATAAATTAAACCCAGGTTTTCAGCTAAAATTGCCCCCCACTCTGTGGTTGGTGGTTGTGCCCCTAGTTTTAAAAAGCCTAAAGCGGAAATATCTAAAATAGCGGTCGATAATGCCATCGTAAAAATAACCACAATATGCTCATAAATATTTGGAAAAATCCCGCGCGAGAGAATATGCCAATTCGATGCGCCATCAAGCTTAAATGCAGTAATGTAATCTTTATTAAGCTCAGTGACGATGAGGTTACGCACCGAGTGAATAAATTGCGGTAATAGCGCTAAAATAATTGCCCACACGGTATTCATCAGGCCTGGGCCTAATATCGCAATAATAATAATCGCTAACAATAAAGACGGTATTGATAAGGTTATATCAAGTAGATGATTTAAAAAGCTTGAGCGAATACCTCGGCTAATGCCGGCAAATGTGCCTACTAACACACCTATGATGGTGGTGATCAGCGCAGCAATGACTGATAAGCCAAAGGTATAAGTTGCGCCATTCATAAGCCGTGAGAGTACATCGCGACCTAAGTCGTCAGTACCGAGTATAAAACGTACATCGCCCATTTCATGCCACGATGGAGGAATAAGTAACGCATCACTGTGTTGCTGGTTTACTCCATATGGTGCAATCAGTGGCGCAGCCGCAGCTAAAATAGCAAAGGCGATAAAAATCCATAACCCCACTAAGGCAGGATGATTGGATTTAAATTTGCGCCAAAATCGCGCTAATGGCGATTTGTTTGACTCTTCTGAAAATAAATTAAACTTTGCCATGCGCTTGATTCCGTGACAGCGGGTCGAACAAGGTATAGGTTAATTCTGCAATAATAGTCGCCAGAATTACAAACATCGATACCGCTAATAAGCCACCTTGAATGGCAGGGTAGTCTCGTTGATAAATACTATCAATTAACCAACGGCCAACACCGGGCCATGAAAAAATCACCTCAGTGATCATCGCCAGAGTGATCAAGGTACTAAACTGCAAACCAATTTGCTTTATAACCGGTAACAAGGCATTACGTAAGGCATGATGCATAATTAATTGGGCACGGTTTAAGCCTTTGGCTCGGGCAGTTTTAATAAAACTTTGCTCAAGCACATGTAACATTGACTCTCGTGTAAAGCGCACTAATACAGTTGTAGGGTACATTGCCAGAACAATGGTCGGCAGGGTTAAATGATGCAGAGCATCAAGCATTGCTAGACCAGAATAAGGAAAGTCTGCTAATACAATATCAATCAAAATAAAGCCAGTTTGGGAGGGGATCTCGTACAGTAAGCCCATTCGCCCTGACATCGGGAACCAACCTAGTTGTAATGAGAACACCATGATCAGCAGCAAAGCTAACCAAAATACCGGCATTGAGTAGCCCACTAATGTTGTGGAGTTAACCAGTTTATCTGGCCAGCGCCGATGATAGGCCGCCGCCAAGATACCTGCCGGAACGCCAACCACAACAGAAATAATTAACGCATAAATACTTAGCTCTAACGTGGCTGGGAATAGCTCGATAATATGAGTAAATACGCTGTCGCCCGAAGCGAACGACACGCCCCAGTCGCCTTGCACAATACGCGCAATAAAAGCAAAATATTGCATTAAATAATTATCGTTAAAGTGATATTTTTCTTGTAGTTCACTGGTTTGTGAAAAACTGGTATTACTGATACCACTTAAATTACTAAGCGGATCGCCGGGAAATAAATAACTGAGTGAAAATGTAAATACACTCAAGGTAAACATCATAAATAACAGTAAGCCTAAACGGCGGAAAATATAATTTAACACCATTATTTTTTCCTCGCGTTGGCTAAGGAAATTGCGCCAAATGGGCCAAGTGGAATACCTTCTACATCGGCACTACTTGCTTGAAAACGCATACCGTGGGCAAGTGGTAATAAAGGTAGTTCACGCACTATCATCGCTTGTGCTTGTTGATAATAGGCTTTTCGTTTGGCTAAATCGGTGGTATCAAGCGCTTGTGTCAAGAGTAAGTCAAATTCAGGATCACACCAATTCGCAGGGTTTTTACCACTAAATGCCGCGGTGCAACTGAGTAGCGGGCTAAAAAAGTTATCTGGATCCGGTGTATCTGCAGCCCAACCTAATAACACGCTGTCATGGCGGTGTTCACCTATGCGTTGAATAAATGTGTTCCACTCATACTCAACAATACTGACGTTTACACCAATTTTTCGTAAATCGCTTTGCATTAGCTCGGCCATTTTACGTGCGTTAGGATTATAAATTCGGCTCACTGGCATAGCCCAAATGGTCATATCAAAGCCATTAGGAAGGCCAGCCTCAATCAACAGTTTTTTAGCTAGATCAGGGTTAAATCCGGGTAGTTTAGCTTGTGGTTGATATGCCCATGATGTTGGCGGTAATAACGATTGCGCACGAATACCGTTGCCGTAATAAACTGCTTGCATGATTTTTTCAACGTCAATGGCATGGGCCAGTGCTTGGCGTACTCTTAAATCGTCAAATGGTGGGCGCTCGGTATTAAACGCCCAATAACCTACATTAAGATTGGTTTCTTTTTGTACGTTAATGTCATCGCGTTGGGCTAAAATACTTAATTGTGCGCTACTTGGGTGTGCGGTTACATCGCACTCTTTAGTGAGCATTTTTGCAATTCGGGTGGTGCCATTTGGGGTGATGTCGTAAACCAACTGCTCCAGCACTACATGGTGTTTCCAATAGTCAGGATTACGATAATAGCGGACTAAATGATCGCGGCGATACTCTTTATAAACATAGGGGCCAGTACCAACAGGGTATTGATCAAAAAGATTAACTTGGTCGCGCTGTTTTAATTGCATGGCATATTCGCGAGACAAAACCACTGCAAAATCAGTTGCCATATTGGCTAAAAAACTGCTTTCGGCATTAAATAATTCAAAGCGCACTTGGTAGTCGGACACGCGAACAATTTGCCGAATTAGCTGGTCGATGCCGACACTTTGAAAATAAGGGTAATTGGCATCCCCAACAAAGTGATAAGGATTATACACATCGAATAAACGGCTAAAGGTAAAGATTACATCATCAGCGTTAAACTCTCTGCTTGGGGTAAAGTATGCAGTAGTATGAAACTTCACTCCTTTGCGCAAGGTAAAGGTAACTGACTTGCCGTCTTTACTTATTTTCCAGTCAGTGGCCAGTTCACTTTTAAATTCAGCGGTCACGGGATCGATACTGATCAAACGGTCATACAATTGATTTGCAATAATATCGATCGTCGAACCTGTGGTCGTCACTTGGGGATTGAACGACACAGGGTTAGCCTCAGCGCAATAAACTAAGCCCTGATTCTTTTCTTCTAGTGTTTTTTCTTTGGTATCTAAGCAACCCGTTAGGCATACCGTTAAGATACCAAGTAATAATTTATACACTCGTTTAGCCTCTGACTATTATTGTTGATCTAACAAGTTGTATTTTTTCAAATAGCCTCGTAGTTGATGATACGTTAAACCAAGTACTTCTGCAGTTTTCTTTTGATTAAATTGACTATATTCAAGCGCTTTTTTTATTAAATCAATTTCAAATTCATTTGAGAGGTCTTTTAAGCTACATGGAAACTGAAATTGCGGGGTACTTGTTGCAACTATCGGTTCATTGGCTACAACTGCAACAGGAGCTGCTTCTACGGCTTTAGTGGGGAGTTTTTTAATTCGTTGCTTAGGTCTAAAGCGGCTTTCAAATGGGTCTAAAATAATCTGGTGAACGGGAATATGTTCACTGCCATGGCGATATAAGCTTCGTTCCACGACATTTTTAAGTTCACGTATATTACCTGGCCAATCATGCCCTTGCAGTATTTCCACAGCACTGCGGGTGAAACCACTGAATAGTTGCCAGTCCAAATCACGGGCCATATTCATCGCAAATTGCTCAGCGAGTAACATGATGTCTTCCTGACGTTCGCGCAGTGGCGGTAAAGTGATTACATCAAATGCGAGCCTGTCGAGTAAATCGCTTCTAAATTCACCTTGCTCGGCTAAATAAGGAAGGTCTTCATTGGTTGCGCAGACTAAGCGAGTATCGACCTTGACGGTTTGTTTGCCACCGACTCGCTCAAATTCACCGTATTCAATTACCCGTAATAGTTTTTCTTGCACCATGGCAGAGGTATTTGCTAGTTCGTCTAAAAATAGCGTACCGGCATTGGCACGTTCAAACCGTCCTTCGTGGCGTTTACTTGCGCCGGTAAAGGCACCACTTTCATGGCCAAACAATTCGCTTTCAAGCAAGTTTTCGTTAAGTGCCGCGCAGTTGAGCTTAATGTAGCTTTGCTCCCAGCGCTTTGATAAAAAGTGTAAACGGGCGGCGATCAGTTCTTTACCTGTGCCACGTTCACCAATAATCAGTACTGGTTTATCTAAACTTGCCAGCTGTGAAACTTGATCAAGTACCGCTAAAAAGCTGTCTGATTGGCCGAGTAAATTATCTTGTTGGCGAAATTGGCTCATATTCCCTAACTCTTAGTCATTTTTACTAACAGTTAGTGTATTTCATAATTAGGGAGAACTAAAGGAATTTGTATTTTTAGTTTAACATTATGAAAATATTACTGTATTTTATGTTTTATAAAGTTGGCAAGCATATTGTAACAGTAACAGCAGACCAATTAAGTTAAACACTACAGAGGTAAATGTTATGGGAATTTTTTCGCGTTTTGCAGATATTGTTAATTCTAATATCAATGCCATTTTAGATAAAGCAGAAGATCCTGAAAAAATGGTACGTCTGATCATCCAAGAGATGGAAGACACATTAGTTGAAGTACGTTCAACCTCTGCGAAAACATTAGCAGAGAAAAAAGAATTAGTACGTCGTGTCGATACATTAAAAGAGCAAGTCGCTCAATGGCAAGATAAAGCCGAGCTGGCATTGAGCAAAGACCGTGATGATCTAGCCCGTGCTGCATTGCTTGAAAAGCAAAAGTCAGCACAAGCGGTTGCTGCTGTTGAAGATGAACTCAGTCACATAGAATCTCACATTGATAAGCTGCAACAGGAAGTAAGTACGCTACAAGACAAGTTAGCGGATGCAAAAGCACGTCAAAAAGCGATTATTTTACGTCAACGCTCAGCTGAGTCACGCCTAGAGGTGAAAAAAGCATTAGACAGTTCTAAAGTTGAAGATGCATTAAATCGCTTTGAGCGCTACGAAACTAAGATTGATGGACTAGAATCACAAGTAGAATCGTACGACTTAGGCAAAAAGTCATTGGCTGATGAAATTGCTGAGTTACAGCAAAACGAAAAAATCGATGATGAATTAGCTGCACTTAAAAAGAAGCTTGCTGATAAATAAAGATAATAAATAAAGGGGGAGTCATCCCCCTATGCTTGATAAATTAATGGATGTGTAGGAGAGGGTTATGTTTGATGCAGAAGTGTTTGTTGCTCCAATTATCATTTTTATGGTTGTGGTAGCACCCCTTTGGTTAATTTTACATTACCGAAGTAAAAAGCAAGTAAGCCAAGGCTTGAGCGAACACGAACACCGCCAGTTACTTGAGCTTGCTCAAAAAGCAGATAAAATGGCTGACCGAGTAGAAACTTTAGAAGCACTACTTGATCAAGAGGCCCCACAGTGGAGGCGCAAGGTATGAGTGCTAAACGTGAACTGCTAAGAGATCCAGCACGTGGTAAAATAGCCGGTGTATGTGCAGGGCTCAGTGATTATTTCAATATGGAATTGTGGTTAGTACGTATTATCGTAGTAACGGCAGTGTTACTAGCTGGTGGCCCGTTGTTTGTTGTGGCTTACATCGCAGCGTGGTTTATTTTAGATAAAAAACCTGCCAATGCACAAAGCAAAACTGATGCGGCAAAACACGAAGATCCTCTTGAAGTAAAATTTAAAGTATGGCAAAAAGGTGAGCCACCACGTCGTGCTTTACAAGATTTAAAAGACCGTTTGGGACGTGTTGATATACGTTTACAAGATATGGAACGTTATGTTACTTCAACCGAGTTTACGGTTAGCCGTGAAATCAATAAGCTGTAAAGGACTTAATAGCACTTTAGCCACCTAATTTATAATGGCGCTGAAGTGCTAGCTCATTATGATAAACACTTCATCTGCAAAAAACGCCTTTAATAAACTCAAAGGTAAGGCTGAAAAAGCTGTTCACCGTAGTTTAGATCAACACGTAAAATTAGCGGTAACTGGCCTCAGTGGCAGTGGTAAAACCGCTTTTATTACCGCTTTAGTAAAGCATTTAACCAGCCAAGCAACAGACAAAAACTTACCGTTTTTTGATGTTATGCAGCAACAGCGCCATATCGCCACAAAAATAGTGCCACAACAAGCGCTGACCATTCCTACATTTGATTACCCTAAAGCCCTGAGTGCTTTATTGCCGCTTGAAGGGCAACCACACTGGCCTGCATCAACCGAGCGCATAAATACTTTACGTCTAGCAATTAAATACCGGAGTGACGCAGGCTTACGTGGTCACTTTGCACCGCAATCAACCTTGTATTTAGACATTATTGATTACCCCGGTGAGTGGCTGCTTGATTTACCCATGCTAGAGCAAAGCTATCAACAATGGAGTGAGCAGCAATATGCACTGTTACAGCGCTCTCCTCGGGTTGAAAAGGCACAAGCATTTTTAACTGCACTGAGCGAGCTTGATTTAACAGCACCAGTAGATGAAAGTGCGCTAAGCGCGATTGCTACGCACTATCAAACACTGTTAGTGAGTCTTAAAAAAGACACTAAATTGGCGATGCTACAACCTGGACGCATGCTGATGCCAGGTGAATTACAAGGTGCACCGTTATTACTGTTTTTCCCAGTTGCGCAGGCTAATGATGAGATGGTTGCAGGGTCTAACTTGGCGCACTTGCAAAAGCGCTTTAATGCTTATGTGAAAGAAGTGGTTAAGCCATTTTATACACAACACTTTCGCAACTTTGATCGGCAAATAGTGCTTGTTGATGTGCTCAGTGCGCTCAATGAAGGGCCTGAGACGCTGCAAGAGCAAGGGGATGTGATCAAACAATTACTCGCGCATTTTAACTATGGCGAAACTGGCTTTTTGAAACGCTTGTTTAAACCCAATATAGATAAACTATTGTTTGCTGCGAATAAGTCAGATCATATTAGTAGTGCACACCATAAAGATTTAGCGCTGTTGTTGGACTCATTAGTGCACGAGCAAAGTAATCACTTAAAATTTGATGGCGTTAAAATAGAAACTATGGCGATGTCATCTATTACGGCAACCATGCCAAAACAAGTGGTTGAGCAAGGTAAAACCCTCAATTGTATTTATGGTAAGCCGTTATCAGAGTCGCAATGGTTGACCTACTTACCACCGCAGCCACCAATGCGCATGCTCAATAAAGATGAGTGGCCAAGCCATGGTTTTGAGTTTTTATCGTTTGCACCAATGCCAAGTCCAGACAAGCAACTAAAACACATTCGTTTAGATCATGTCATGCAGTACCTTTTAGGAGACAAACTAACATGAGCAAGACCGCTTCAGGCTTTCAAGCCGGCAGACGTATTGATACTAGTGAACAGCCAATAGACAATGAACTTACCTTGACCCCAGCTAAAGTGATCGATCAAGGGGAGTATGAATATGAGCACGTTATCGATGAGCCCCAAGATGAAGAGATTGATTTAACCCCTGTTTATAAAAAGTCAAAATGGCAAACTCTGAAAGGGGTGTTTGCGATTAGCTTTATAACTTTAGTGTTAGCTGAATTTATATTTTCTATGGTTGTGACATTTCAGCAATCCATCATCTTAGGCAGCGTATATTTAATTGCAGTGCTCAGTGGCGTGTTGTTATTGGGGCGCTTGTTATGGCGCGAATATAGAATGTTGCGCAGCTTAAAGCGCAATCAATTACATCGTCATGAAGCGGATCGATTGCTCAACAGCGAACAGGTTGGTGGGGCACTACCTTGGCTTGAAAAACTCAATAAACATCAGCAGTTAACCGGCTTTGATGAGTTTAAAGCAAGCATTGATAGCCATCATAGCGATAAAGAGATCATGACCTTGTACGCCGATAGTTTGTTAGTGAAACAAGATACTCAAGCTAAAAAGCTGATCAACCGTTTTGCCACTGAATCAGGCTTGTTAGTGGCATTAAGTCCATTAGCGCTGGTGGATATGATGGCAGTGCTTTGGCGGGGCACAAAACTGATTGAGCAAATAGGTAAGATTTACGGTATCGGATTTGGTTATGCTAGCCGGATCAAGCTCTATCGTATGTTGATCAAGCAAGTGATGTTTGTTGGCAGTGCTGAGTTAGTATCGGATTTAGCTGCTACAGCGCTCAGTGCTGAATTACTAGGTAAATTATCAGGACGTGCAGCACAAGGCTTAAGCGCGGGTATATTTACCGCACGCATTGGTTATAAAGCGATGGAACTAAGCCGTCCTTTACCACGACTTGAGCATAAGCGCAGCTTGCTTAAAGGTACTGCGCAATTGATTGCCAGCAAAATTATGAGCCGCAAAGCTTCGCCGTCAGGAGCAGGCACGAAAGAAACGAGCTGACAATAAATCTGTACAGTGGTGAACGGCCACTGTACTAACTACATCCCAATTTATAGCCATCTGAGCATCTGGCATGCTTGTGCTTTATCCTGCGATACGTTTTGATTATGGGATCAATAATAATCAAAAAAGATCAGACAATGAACAAACTCCACATCGACAGCCAATGTATCCATGGACCAGAAAAAGCCAATGATCCGCATGGCGCACTTACTGCTCCTTTATACCAAACTTCAACGTTTCATTTTAGCAGTGCCGCGCAAGGTGCAGCACGTTTTGCTGGTGAAGAACCGGGCTATATTTATACCCGTTTAGGTAACCCGACGACGACAGAGCTTGAACAAAAAGTCGCACAACTTGAAAGTTGCGAAGCCGCTGCAGCAACAGCCACAGGAATGGGCGCGGTTTCTGCATCGGTATTAAGTTTTTTATCGCAAGGCGATCACTTAGTCGCATCAAGCGCTTTGTATGGCTGTACGTTTGCTTTCTTCGCACATATGTTGCCGCGTTGGGGGATTGAAGTGACGTTTGTAGATATGACCGATGAGCAGCAATTACGCGATGCAATTAAACCGAATTCAAAAATGATTTTTGCCGAAACCCCAGTTAATCCAACTATGGCGGTAATTGATTTAGCGTTAATAGGACAAGTGGCAAAACAACACAATTTGATCAGTGTAATAGATAACACCTTTCTCACGCCGTTACTGCAAAAGCCAATTGATTATGGCATTGATTTAATTGTTCACAGTGCTACTAAATATTTAAATGGTCACGGTGATGTTGTGGCAGGTTTGGTGTGTGGCAGTCAAGAGCACATTACATTAATTAAAATGACCGTACTTAAAGATATTGGTGCAACAATTAGTCCACACGATGCATGGCTTATTAATCGTGGTTTAAAAACCTTAGCGATACGAATGCAGCGTCATTGTGAAAGTGCGCAAATTATTGCTGAATTTTTAGAGCAGCATCCCCAAGTTAATACCGTTTATTACCCCGGACTTGCATCTCACCCAGGATTTAAGTTTATCGGTAAGCAAATGAAAGCCTCTGGTGGCGTTATTGCCTTTGAATTAAAAGGCAGCCTAAAAGATGGCGAGCAGTTTATTAATAATACCCAATTGTGCACACTCGCCGTGAGTTTAGGAGACGCCGAAACACTCATTCAACATCCGGCATCGATGACTCATTCACCGTATTCACCCGAAGAAAGAGCAGCTGCGGGTATTAGCGATGGTCTGATCAGACTATCTGTTGGCCTTGAAGATGTTAACGATATAATTAACGACCTTAACCGCGCTTTTACTTTTATTGCATAGCCTGTAATTTTATATTTACGGTTTGTGTTGCTTCTATCCCTTTAAAAATAGCACTGTAAACTTTTTGATCTTAAAGTGTAATGTTTGGTGTACAAAAGTGGGTTTGGTGCTAATAGCTGATGTTGTCTCAGCTATTAAACTTTGCCTTACATTTGCTTAGTATCTCCTTAACAGGTTGATACCGATATCGGTTTAACACTAAGAAGGTTATTATGGCTAAAGCAAGTAAATACACCTCCAAGACACCAGATGAAAATGGCGTTATCCATTGGAGCGAAGCAGAAAATAAAATATGGTCAGAACTAGTCGCGCGCCAACTAAAATGTATTGCAGGCAAAGCTTGCAATGAATACATGGAAGGGCTTGAAAAAATAAACCTGCCTCATGACCGTATTCCGCAGTTAAGTGAGCTTAATGAAGTATTACTAGCGACTACCGGCTGGCAAGTTACACCTGTGCCAGCTTTAATTGACTTTGATGAATTCTTTCGTTTATTAGCAAATAAGCAATTTCCAGTCGCAACCTTTATTCGTAGCCGTGAAGAGTTTGATTACCTGCAAGAACCTGATATTTTTCATGAAATATTTGGTCATTGTGCAATGCTTACTAATCCTGATTTTGCCAAGTTTACGCATAAATATGGCCAGTTAGGTTACGCTGCCGAGAAAAAAGATCGGGTTTACCTTGCCCGTATGTATTGGTTTACGGTTGAGTTTGGCCTAATGCAAACAGATGATGGCCTGCGTATTTATGGTGGCGGTATTTTATCAAGTCCAGGTGAAACACAATACGTGTATTCAGATAAGCCCGAGATAAACCCGATGAATGTATTGGATGTATTACGCACGCCGTACCGAATTGATATTATGCAGCCTTTGTACTACACCATTAATTCTATCCATGATTTATTTGATATTTCACAGCTGGATATTATGGCGTTAGTTGCGCAAGCAAAAGAATTAGGGTTACATGACCCAAAATTTCCTCCTAAAGAAAAATTAGCAAGTTAAGGATTTAAGATGTCATCATTAAGCGCACAAAAATGTGAAGCCTGTCACGTAGACGCTCCACAAGTATCAGATACCGAGTTAGCTGAATTAATTAAAATGATCCCAGATTGGGTGCCTGAAGTACGCGACGGTATTATGCAATTAGAGCGTGTTTATAAATTTAAAAACTTTAAACAAGCCATCGCTTTTACTAATAAAGTAGGTGATATGGCTGAAGATGAAGGCCATCACCCGGGCTTGCTAACAGAGTGGGGCAAAGTAACGGTAACGTGGTGGAGCCATTCAATTAAAGGCTTACACAAAAATGATTTTATTTGCGCTGCCAAAACAGATGAAGTTTTCGCTGCGCTATAAATAAAACACAGCAATTGTTCTGCCCAAAGAACATGAAAGGCGCTTAATTAGCGCCTTTTTTATTGTTTTAAGCTTTGGTTATTACATTTTATATCGCAGCAAAGTTAACCCCTGCGGCGAAGTTTGCTACAATCGCTCGTCTTTACTCAAATTTTATAAGGTAGTCGCGGGTGGTTAACCTAGGTCAATTGTTTGGTGAACTAAAAACGTGTTTAAGAAAAGATCAATTCATCTTTAAAAAACGCCTTCACGGCATAAAAAAAATAACCGATGAAACAAAACAAGCAGCCGTGATTGAAAAAATCACTGCAGATATAGCACGTAGCCAACAATTGCGAGAGGTGCGCTTAGCTCAGTTACCTAAAGTAACTTACCCTGAGCAGCTCCCCGTCAGTCAGAAAAAAGACGACATTAAAGAGGCTATCGCCAATAACCAAGTGGTTATTATCGCGGGTGAAACCGGCTCAGGTAAAACCACGCAAATTCCTAAAATGTGTTTAGAACTTGGCCGTGGCGTTGATGGTTATATCGGTCACACCCAACCAAGACGTTTGGCTGCGCGCAGTGTCGCGGATCGGATTGCTCATGAAATGCAATGTGAACTTGGCCAGCAAGTGGGTTTTAAAATTCGTTTTAGCGATCAAGTATCAAATAACAGCTATATAAAGTTGATGACTGACGGTATTTTACTGGCGGAAATTCAACAAGACCGATTTTTAAACCAGTATGACACCATTATTATTGATGAAGCTCATGAACGTAGTTTAAACATTGATTTTATTTTAGGTTATTTGAAAAACCTATTACCAAAGCGTCCTGATTTAAAAATAATTATTACCTCTGCGACCATTGATCCAGAGCGATTCTCAAAGCATTTTAATGATGCACCGATTATTGAAGTGTCAGGACGAACATTTCCGGTGGATGTGCGTTATCGTCCTTTGGTTGAAATTGATAAAAATGATATGGAGGCTGAAGGCGACCAGCTGCAAGGTATTTTTGATGCCGTTGATGAGCTGTGCCAAGAAGGCCCAGGCGATATTTTAATCTTCTTAAATGGTGAACGGGAAATACGCGATACTGCTGATGCCCTTAGTAAACGTAATTTAAAAGGAGCGGATGTTTTACCTTTGTATTCGCGCCTTTCTAACGCAGAACAAAACCGTATTTTTGCTCCCCATAGTCGTCGTCATATTATTTTATCGACCAACGTTGCTGAAACCTCACTTACTGTGCCGGGTATTCGATACGTTATTGATCCTGGTACCGCGCGCATTAGCCGTTATAGTTATCGTACTAAAGTGCAGCGTTTACCGATTGAGCCAATATCACAAGCCAGTGCCAATCAGCGAAAAGGCCGCTGTGGCCGTGTTGAAGCGGGTATTTGTATTCGTTTATATGCTGAAGATGATTTTAATTCGCGCCCAGAGTTTACTGATCCAGAAATACTACGTACTAATTTAGCCTCAGTTATTTTAAAAATGCTCGGCTTAGGGTTGGGCGATATGGCCGAGTTCCCATTTGTACAAGCACCAGATAGCCGTAATATCAACGATGGCTTAACGTTACTAGAGGAACTTGAAGCGGTAAAACCTAGTCGTCACAATAACAATACACAGCTTACTAAATCGGGTATTGAACTGAGCCGCTTACCGGTTGACCCGCGTTTAGCTAAAATGGTACTAACAGCACAAAAGCTGGGTGCGCTGCGTGAAGTGATTATTATTGTGGCGGCGTTATCGATTCAAGATCCACGCGAGCGCCCGCAAGAAAAACGCGCTGCTGCAAACGAAAAGCATGGCCGTTTTGACGATCCTGATTCAGATTTCATCGCCTTTTTAAATTTATGGAATTACTTAGAAGAGCAGCAAAGTGAGCTAAGTAACAGCCAATTCAGAAAGCTGTGCCAAAAGGATATGCTCGCTTATATGCGTATTCGTGAGTGGCAAGATATCGTTTATCAGCTCAGTACTGTGTGCAATGAAATGGGCATGAAAGCGACCAGCAATGTTGCCGATGGCGATAAAATCCATCAAGCGCTATTGAGTGGCATGCTCAGTCACATTGGTTTTAAAGATGAAAAGCAAGTATATAAAGGCGCTCGCAACAGTCAGTTTCATGTATTCCCAGGCTCTGGATTATTTAAGAAAAGCCCAAAATGGTTGATGTCGGCAGAGCTGGTTGAAACCAGTAAATTATATGCACGTATTAATGCCAAAATTAACATCGATTGGGTTGAACCATTAGCACAACACTTAGTAAAACGCAGTTACAGTGAGCCGCATTGGGAGAAAAAGCCCGGCGCAGTGATCGCTTTCGAACAGCAGGTATTATACGGGCTGATCATAGTGTCAAAGCGTCGCTGTGTGTACAGTAACATTGACCCGAAAGTTAGCCGCCAGTTGTTTATTCGCAGTGCCTTAGTAGAGCAAGATTTAGGTCAAAATGAAGGGTTTTTGCAGTTTAATCGCGAACTGATTGAAGATATTCAAACTCTAGAAAATAAAAGCCGCCGTCGTGATATTTTAGTTGATGAGCAAACCTTATATGAGTTTTACGATAAGAAAATTCCTGCTCAAATAAACAGTCGTGCAGCATTTAATAAATGGTATAAAACGCAAAAGCAGCAGGATAAACATTACTTGCAAATGACACGTGATGATTTAATGCAACACGGTGCTGATAGTGTTACTGAGTTTGATTACCCCGATGTATGGCAACAAGGTAATTTAATGTTGCCGTTGAGCTATCATTTTGATCCAGGCCAAGCGGTCGATGGGGTTGCAGTGCAAATTCCGGTGGCCTTACTAAACCAAGTAGAAGAAGCTGGCTTTGACTGGCATATTCCTGCATTTCGTCATGAGTTGATCACCGGTTTAATTAAATCTTTACCTAAATCACTACGTCGTAATTTTGTGCCTGCGCCAAATTATGCAGATGCGGTTCTTGCAGCAATCGAGCCTATGCAAGGTAACTTCATTGAGGCACTCAGTACGCGTTTATTACGTATGACAGGTGTAAAAGTTGATCCAGAGGCCTGGGATTTAACCACCCTTGCGACTCACTTACGACTGCAGTTTGAAGTTCGTGATGAAAAAGATAATGTACTTGCCCGAGGTATGGATTTAGCGAAACTCAAAGCGCAATTGCAGGGTAAAGTGACGCAAACGCTGTCTAAAGTGGCAGATAAAGGCATTGAAAAAGCTGACCTATTGCAATGGGATTTTGGCAAGTTACCGGTATCCTATGTGAAAAAACAAGGCCAGTATGAAATCAAAGCGTATCCTGCGCTGGTAGATAAAAAATCATCGGCGGCAGTGGAGCTATTTGATAACGAAGTTAAAGCGCAAACCGCCCATCAGCAGGGGTTACGCCGTTTGGTATTACTGAATGTACCTTCGCCGATAAAATATTTGCAACAAAACTTACCCAATAAGGCTAAATTAGGTCTATATTTTAATCCGTTTGGTAAGGTTGCTGATTTAATTGATGACTGTATTGCCGCAGGCGTTGACAGTTTATTGGTGAAATTAGGCGATGTACGCACCGAACAAGCGTTTGAGCAAGTAAAAGAGCACGTGCGCGGTGAGCTCGGCGATGCGGTTGTTGCTATTGCAACCCAAGTTGAGCAAGTGTTGAGTATTGCGCATGCGTTACATAAAAAAATGAAAGGGCGAGTTGATTTAACCATGATCACTGCACATGGAGATATAAAAAGCCAACTGGGATCTTTGGTATTCAAAGGCTTTGTTTCAAATCATGGCGCAGACAAACTTAGTGATTTAATTCGTTACTTAAAAGCAATAGAAAAACGCTTAGAAAAGTTGCCAGTTGATCCAAATCGTGACAGATTATGTGTACTTGAGTTAGAAAAGGTTGCTCAAGAGTATCAAAAACAGCTGAAAAAAGTGCCGCCTGGAATGCCTGCTCCGCAACAATTGCAGGATATTTTTTGGATGCAACAAGAGCTTAGAGTATCCTTGTTTGCGCAAACGTTAGGGACACCGTATCCGATTTCAGCTAAGCGTGTATTGAATGCTCTGAAAGAAATTGATTGAGTTTGGTATTTAGTAAACATCGAATACCTTGGAAGGAAATATTTGTTAGATGAGAAGGAACTGATATTAACCATGCGCTCATCCGCTAATACACACCCGCGTTTACTAGTTGTAGATGACGAGTACTTTAATTTTGAAATGCTCAAAGTCGCTTTATCAGCGGATTTTGAGCTCAGTTATGCTGAATCAGGGAAGAGCTGTTTATCGTCGGCTATTGCAAATCCACCGGATGCGATTTTACTCGATGTATGTATGCCCGGCCTAGATGGTTACGACACGTGTCGAATGTTGAAGAACACCCCTGAAACTCGTAATATTCCTGTTGTTATGGTGTCAGGCTTAGAATCCGTACAGGAACAACAAGCTGGTTTTGATGCCGGTTGCGATGCCTATGTGGTGAAGCCTTTTTCGGTCGTGGGGTTATTAGAAAAAATCAATACGGTTGTTTAGGAGTTATTATGCTAAATGAAGATAAACGTAATTTTAGACGTATGCAATTAAATGCACAGGCAAAATTAACCACACTTGAGCCAGTCGCTGATCAACATTTTGATGCTGTATGTGTCGATTTAAGTGCAACTGGGTTGTCACTGCAGTTGGATGAATTACTTGAACTGGGCACCATTGTGAAGGTGAATATTGATTCGACCAGCCCTGCCATTGCACCACTTGATGCAACAGCAAAAGTCGTTCGTGCCAGCAAAGAAAGTGATGGCACGGTAACCGCTGGGCTAGAAATAATGCAGTTTAATTAACCTGATGAACTCAGGTTAATTAGTTGCAGTCAGTTTAGTAAACTTTACAGATCAGGCCTTTTAGGTAAAAACCTTCAGGGTAACTGCCTGCGATTGGATGATCAGCAGCTTGGTTTAAACGCTCCATGATCAACAAATCCTTACCAGCATCAAGGGCTGCATCAGCAACCACTTTTTGAAATAAATTTTGCTCCATTAAACCTGAACATGAGAACGTAAGCAACGTACCACCTGGTTTAAGAATTTGCATGGCAATCATATTGATATCTTTATAGCCACGACACGCACCCGTTAGTTGTGCTTTGTTATCAGCAAATTTAGGTGGGTCCATAACGATAGTATCGAATAACACCCCATCTTCACGGTATTGGCGTAGTAATTTAAATACATCTTGTTTTATGAAGTCAACTTTATCTAAATCAAGATTATTGTGCTCGACATTACGTTTTGCGGTATCAAGCGCGGGTTGCGATACGTCAACGTTAGTAACATGCTCGCAGCCGCCACGCAGTGCATACAATGAAAAGGTACCTGTGTAGCTAAAACAGTTAAGTACTCTTTTATCTTTTGAAAAACGCTCTAATGCAGCACGGCTATCACGTTGATCAAGGTAGAAACCGGTTTTATGACCTTCGAGAATGTCTACTTCAATTTTAAAACCATTTTCTTCAATTAATACTGGCTGCTCAGGCTTATTACCCCATAACACGCCCATAGTCGGCTCTAAGCCTTCTTTGGTGCGCACATCGACATCAGAGCGCTCATACACGTTACAGCCTGGGAAAATAGCGATTAAAGCGCCAACTATTTCACCTTTATGGCGCTCAGCACCGGCACTTAATAACTGACACACTAAAAAGTTGTCAAATTTATCAATGGTTACACCTGGTAAAAAATCAGACTCGGCGGCACATAACCGAAATCCCGTTAAGCCACCTTCAGTAATTACTTGCTCGCGTGCCGCAAAGGCACGACGTAAGCGACGTTCAAAAAAAGCTTGGTCGATGATTTCTGTTTCATCAAAGCTCCAAACACGCGCGCGGATCTGTGAGTGCGGACTGTAAGCCGCTGTAGCTAAAAATTTACCATTACTATCGTGAATGGTCACTGTGTCACCTAAACCTGGCTTACCTTTTATTTTTTTGATGGCTTTTGAAAACAACCATGGGTGTTTTCTTTTTAGTGATTTTTCACGACCAGCTTCTAGGTATACGACAGATGACATTAGGCTTCTCATTACGGATAAATTAAGAGCGTATTTTAGTGAAGCAGGCTCGAACATACAATGAATGTTTTGCACAACAGCCTATAACCGCGGTAAAGTAACAGTAATTCAATGCATTAATTTGAAATTACAGGATTTATGGAACAACGTTTGCCCGTTTTAGTATTATCTGAGCCGTTGCAACAGCTAGAAAATCATTGCCGTGCTTTTATTTTGTCGTTAGTGAGTGCTGATGTCGCCCACGATATTACCCATATTGAACGAGTCGTGCGTGTTGCAAAACAGCTCTGCTTTGCTGAAGATGCTTCGATGGACGTGGTGTTACCCGCAGCATGGTTGCATGACTGTGTTGCAGTGGCTAAAAACCACCCGGATCGCGCTAAAGCTTCAACAATGGCCGCAGATAAAGCAATTTCATTTTTAGCGTCAATAGGGTACGACGCGCAATATTTTGATGCCATTCATCATGCTATTGTAGCCCATAGTTTTAGTGCTAACATTGCAATTGAAAGTGTGGAAGCACAAATCGTTCAAGATGCTGATCGTATGGATGCTTTAGGAGCAATTGGTGTCAGCCGCTGTATGAAAGTAGGGGGCTCAATCGGACGCAATTTATATCACCCTGACGATCCATTTTGCGCCCACCGCAGCCCGGATGACAGCTTGTATACATTAGATCACTTCTTCATCAAGCTATTACATATTGCACAGAGTATGAATACACCTTCAGCAAAAGCAGAAGCGGTGCGTCGTACTGAATATATGCAGGTATTTATTGAACAACTTAAGTCGGAGATTGGCTAATGGCAATGCCTACTTTATCTGGTGTCGATCATTGCCATTTAAATGTGACTAACCTTGCGCAAGCCGTCACGTGGTACAAAACAGTCCTTGGATTTAATATTGTGCCAGAGCTTGCTTTTTGGGATGAGGGTACTGGGCCTTTAACACTAGAAGATCCTGCGGCAACTATTCGCTTAGCGTTATTTGAGCGAGAGGGCAGTAGTAAAGGGATTGCATTTGGCGCATCTGGAGAGCAGTTTATCGCTTGGCTTAAGCATTTGGCTGACTTAAATATTAAAACCGTGGTTGCTGATCACAAAGTTACATACTCTGTTTATTTTCAGGATTTAAGTGGTAATAGTCATGAAATCACCTCTCATGACTATGCATATATCTCGGCCAATATCTAGCATATGGTTAGCTTAGGTAGGCAGAGTACACTGCTAAAACAGCATCTAGCTGGCCTTCAAATAGTGCGATAAGCTGAGGATCAAAGTGTTTACCAGCTTGCTCGCGCATATGACTTATGGCTTCATCAACGCTCCAAGCTTGCTTATAGGGACGTTTAGAGGTAAGTGCATCGAATACATCGGCGATTGCCACAATACGTCCTTCAATCGAAATTTCCTCACCTTTAAGACCGTTTGGATAACCTGATCCATCCCATTTTTCATGATGCTCCATCGCAAGTATATAGGCGAGCTGCAATAACGGCGATGACGAGTTTGCTAAAATTTTAGCGCCGATTTTGGCATGCTGTTTCATGTGTTCAAATTCTTCGGCTGTTAATTTCCCTGGTTTAAGCAAGATTGCATCGGGAATGCCGATTTTACCAATGTCATGCATCGGTGCTGCTTGTTTGAGAAGCTCAGCATGTTGTTCAGTCATTCCATAGGCTAGTGCTAAAATTTTACTGTATTTACTCATGCGCACAATATGCTCGCCAGTATCGGTGTCTTTATACTCGGCAGCGCACCCTAAACGATGGACTAAATCAACGTGAGCCAACTTTAGCTGCTCAGCCTGAACTAGGGATAAATGAGTTTTAACACGCGCTCTTACGATTGCAGGACTAATAGGCTTGGTTATGTAATCTACCGCGCCAATTTCAAAACCTTTAAACTCATCACTTTCATCCGCAAGTGCAGTCACAAAAATGACTGGAATATGCTCAGTAGCAGGGTTTTGTTTAAGCAGCTGACATACTTCAAAACCACTCATATTTGGCATCATAATATCGAGTAGAATGAGTTTGGGTGGCTCTTTTTCAACTAACGCGAGCGCGGCATCACCCGATTTAGCAAAAGAGAGGCGATATTGATTCCCTAATACTTCGCGCATGACTTTAAGGTTGGCGGGTTCATCATCAACAATAAGAATTCGTGGGCGTTCGGTTATTAAGTCCATCAGTGTGTTTCCAAATTTGCTGCCTGATTGAGCAGCTCTATTAATGCAATAAGAGTACTCTGGGCATTGTCAAAGTCAAACTGGTCGAAATATTCGATTAATGCATCCACATCACTTTGATAAGTAGCGGGGGCATTGTCTGCTAATGTTGCTAACAACTCATCATTGAGCTCTGCATTTTCTGCGTCTTTACGCAGTTGTTCACACAGTATTTTAAATTCGCTGAGCGATAGTACTTGGGTATTTTTTTCGCTGCTTTGCACTGCTATACAGCTGCTGGTTTTTCTAGCTAACAACTCATTGACCGCATTAAACTCTATCTGCAATTGCTGAATTATTTGCGCCTGCTGCTCAGGGGCTTGGCTGTTTTCTAAGGTTGAAAGTAGGGCCATCATAGTCGGTAAACCTAAATTACCAGATAAGCCTTTAAGGGTATGTAATGTGCCATTAATATCTTTTAAGGCATTTAGTCCATCATTAAAGATAATGTCACATGTTGCCTGCTGCTCTTTAAAAAAACGGTGTATTTCGCTCAGCTGTTTACACTTACTGCCCCAAAGTTGCTGTCCTTTTTTAAAATCAATATGCTGTGCTGTGGGATCACTGTGAGCAATTTGCGTTTCTATATTTAAACCAAAGCCAAGCACTTGCGCAATCTCTTGATTCAATTGATTGATATCAACAGGCTTATTGGCGAAGCCATTCATACCCGCTTTTTTAGCCGTTAATTTATCTTGCTGTAAGACACTGGCGGTGAGCGCAATGATCGGAGTCTTTTTTAGCTGTCGTTGTTGCTCAATTTCACGAATTTTTTCGGTCGCGGCAATACCGTCACATTCAGGCATATGGATATCCATTAAAATGACATCAAAATCTTGTTTTTCAAAAATAGCGATCGCTTCTAAGCCGTTGCTTGCAGAGCTAATCGTATGCTGATCTCGCGACAATAATAACTGTAGTAGCTCAACATTTTGTGCTATGTCATCAACGACTAAAATGCGCAGCTTAGGTAATTGCGTATACAACTTATCAAAGTAATTGACTTGGGTTTCATCACCGACCTCTAAAGGCAATGAAAAATAAAAGCAGCTGCCTTTATCTTCTTCACTGACTACGTTGATTATGCCACCCATCAGCTCAACGAGTTGCTTACTGATAGTAGTACCAAGTCCAGTGCCACCAAAACGACGTGTAGTAGTCCCGTCAGCTTGTTCAAAAGGCTGAAATACCGCTTTAAGACGATCTTTAGCAATACCAATACCGGTATCTTGTACTTCAAAAAATAAGTAATTATTTTGTGTCGTACTGACAGTGACATTCACTGAGCCCTGAGCTGTAAACTTAACTGCATTACCAATTAAATTTGTTAAAACTTGGCGAATTCGGTCTGGATCACCGTAATAAGTAGGGTGAACAGACTCTTTGATGGTAAGTGTTAGTTCTAGATCTTTCTTTTTTGCTTCTAACCAAAATGTAGAAATAATACTATCAAGCACCGCTTGAAGATTAAAATGCACTAATTCAATGGTCAGCTTACCTTTTTCAAGTTTTGCAGAATCCAATATTTCATTTAATAGCCGTAACAGCGAGCGAGCCGCATTATTTACGATAATTAAGTGCTTTTGTTGGTCTTGATCAAGTGGGGTATCCATCAATAAATCACTAAAGCCAATAATCGAATTCATCGGTGTGCGAATTTCGTGACTCATATTCGCCATAAATGACTGTTTGGCTTGAGCTGCATCTTCGGCGGCTATTTTCGCCAACTTTAATTTATCTTCGTATTCACGACGTTCACTAATATCGATAATAACGCCGTCGATCCAAATCGCTTCACCTTGCTTGTTGAACTCAAAGCTACCTTTCTCAAGCACCCAAATTAGCTTGCCACTTCGATGACGTAGTCGGTATTCAATTGAGTATTGCGATTTAGCAGCGATCGCTTGCTCGACCGATTTATTGATGCGTTTGTTATCATCTTTAAAAATCAAATCACTAAACTGAATATGCTGATTAATAAATTCCGATGGCACATAGCCAGTTACTTCATTAATGCTAGGGCTAATAAAAATCATGCTCCAGCTTTTATCCAACTGGCAGCGAAATACCACGCCAGGCATATTATTCATCAGCGAGCGGTATTGTTGTTCTTTCGCTATGAGGTTTTGTTGTAGTTTGCGTTGCTCAGTCAAGTCAGTAATAAAGCCAACAAATATTGACTCTTGTCCTGGCTGGTTTGCTTCACCAATACCTAAGCGAATAGGAAATAGGTGACCTTGTTTATGTTTAGCAAGAACATCACGATTGACGCCAATAACTTTACCTAAATCGATGTGATGTGCCTTTAATAGATATTCATCATGCTCGGCTGCGATGTCATCTGCCATCAGCATTTTTATGTTTTTACCCTTTACATCAGTGCTATGCCAGCCGAAAATATTCTCTGCAGCGTTATTAAAGCTTAAGATAATACCGCGATTGTTAATTGTTACTATGCCATCTATAGCGGTCGATAAAATAGCCTCTAAGCGAGATTCATTCCCTGTTTTTTCTTCAAGTAACATGCGATAGCGTACCATACCGTTAATGATAGCAACTATCGCGGTTAGAATAATGGTGGCGAACACTACGCTAATAGCAACAAATGTAAGCTCTGAGCTGGCGCTGTCATTACCAATTAATGGCGAGGTTGCAACAAACCGTGTTGCCGCCATTCCCATGTAATGCATACCTGCAACAGCAAAACCCAAAATGATTGCGCTGATCAACCGCGTCTGCAAAGAATTTAGTGTTGGGAGGTGCTTTTTAATATTAAAGCGAGCATATAAAGATATAAACGCCAGTACAACGGCAACGATAATTGACAACCCAAACATCAATGGATCGTAGCGTAGCAGCGGGCTCAATTCCATTGCTGCCATACCACTGTAATGCATAGTGCCGATACCTGCGCCGAGTAGTACCGAGGGCAGTATTAAACTGAAAATAGTGGCGTTATTTTTTACTAATAATGACACGCCAGTTAGGCAGGCTAAAAATGCTGGAATGAAAGATAAAAAGGTGAGTGTTGGGTCGTAGCTGATATTTGTACACAGTGAAAATGCCAACATACCAATAAAATGCATACTCCAAATACCGCCAGAAAGTACCAAGGAAGCCGTTGAGTTGGCTAATTTTTGATAACTTTTGAAGCGTGTTTCTTTGGCCAGATCGATCATGTAAGTTGCAAAAAATGCAGAGAAAATAGCCGTTAAAACAGACAGAGCGACTAAAAATGGGTCATAAACACCATTAATAAGAAGGCTCGGATCGTGATCGGTAATAAAAAAAGCGGTAAGCATAACGGCTCAATACACTGTTATTTCAGTAATAACTAATATCACCTGAAATATATGTTAAGACAATTAATTAATTTTGCGCAAATGCCTGTTATTTGTTTACATATTTAGCTGCAAAATTTAACAAAATCAAAAACTTTTTAAAATCAATTCGCTAAGTTTCATTGTGCGCAATGATAGCATCATTTATAACCAGTTTTATAGCAGGTATTTAGCTGAACTATTTATTTTCGCAGATAAAGTAATCGGTAATTATCGGGTCATACGTTTGACAAATACGACTACGAATAATGCCAGAGAGAAACTCCCGCAAAACGCTTCAACTGCAGCAACGAATCGGGAGAAACCAACCGGAGTAATATCGCCATATCCTAAGGTTGTAAAAGTAACCACGCTAAAATAGAAGCTATTAAGTAGGGCTAATAAATTATCACTTAATGTTGCCGCCGGATTGAACTGCATAATACGACCAGCATCCATCACCCCAAAAATAAAATAACACAGGGCGCAGCAGATGATCAGTGACAAACTAAAACGGATCACATTTTCAGGCTTTTCACCATACCCGCACAACATATCAATACAGCTCGAGGCTAATCGTTTTTTTGAACCCCGTGGATATTGTGCGTGACGCATCCGCAGTTCTTTGTACGTGAAATTACCCGCCAGTTCAAATAAGCCTTGTTGTTCTGATGCTTTACGTAAATTGCGAAATATTTCTTCTGATTGTTCAAATAAGTCAAGGGCTGCGCTTTTATCTGTATGTTTAAGCGCTGCTTTAGCTTGTTTTTCCTGTAATAGTTCAGCGCCTAGCTCAATGTTATCAATACGGGTGTTGTTTAGTTTTATACCCAATAAATTTGTATCTTGTAGGTTGCAGTAATGCAGGCTTGCTTCGTGCAAGTTGGCTTTCATCAGTGAACTGTGGGCTATTTTATTATTAAACAGATGAGCGTTGGTGAGCGTTGCACGATAAAAATTACTGTAAGATAAATCAAAGCCATCCTCATCATCTTGTTTTATCAAATTAAGCCCATTAAGGTTAGCGCGTTTTAATTGCAATCCCTGTAATAATCCTCCCTTTTTTGCATAGCGCTCTAATTTTTGGGTCAGATCTAAGCCTGACTTATCAAATTTGGCATCATGCCAAAAACAAAAACCTGAACCCATGTCTGTTTCTTGACAATGATGGCCATCGGGAGAGGTATAACGACAACAAGGCTTATCAGGCATGTTTGATATCGCTTTATTTAATTCTACTTAGATATAGATTAGCAGTTATTTTGCAAGGTATTATAGTGACCTGTTAATTAGTTTAATGACTGTCGGTCAATTACAAGAGTTAGGTTTGTTTGAATATACATTAAAACGTAGTCGCCGCCGCAAAACTGTCGCTATCAAAGTCCAGCAACAAAGTGTCACAGTTTATGCGCCTGTTGGGGTTGCTAAAAAGGAACTTGAAAGCTGGCTGCTAAGTAAAACTGACTGGATCAATGCGCAAATTAACAAGCAAAGTCAAATGCTTGATACTCGCCAATACCCATTACAAGATAATCGCGTACTGGTTTTTTCACAACCTGTGATACTGACTTATGGTGTCAGCTCGCGCAGCGCATGGCAGCTAGTAAAAAATCAGCAGGGAGATGTGTTACAGCTAAATCTTTCTGGACGGGTTAAGCATCAGCAGCCAATGTACCAAACCTTGCTCGAAAGTTTTTTACATGAGCAATTAGAAAATTATATTGAAATGCGTGTACATGCTTATTGCCTACAAATGGCAGAGACTTTACCTAGCAGTATTCGCATTCATACTTATAAGCGTCGTTGGGGCAGTTGTAATCGACGACGAGAATTGACCTTTAATTTGTTATTAGCCAGTGCGCCGCAGAGTATTATTGATTATGTGATTGTGCATGAACTAGCTCACTTGAAATATTTAAATCACAGTGCCGCATTTTGGCAGCGCGTCAGTGAGTTTTATCCTGATTATAAGCAAGCAACAAAATGGTTAAAGCAACACGGTGCGAGTTTACAATGGGTAGTCGAATGAGTTAGCGAGAATCAAGTTAGCGAGGATAAAGTTACCGAGGATAAAGTTACCGAGAATAAAGTTCGAAGAATGAAGTTCGAAGAATGAAGTTTTGCTGATAGATAAGAAAAGTGGTGGAGGGAGCTGGATTCGAACCAGCGAAGGCTGAGCCGTCAGATTTACAGTCTGATCCCTTTGGCCGCTCGGGAACCCCTCCACACTAATTTTGTCGCATTTGGCCGCACTTAACTTAGCGGTAAGAAAAGTGGTGGAGGGAGCTGGATTCGAACCAGCGAAGGCTGAGCCGTCAGATTTACAGTCTGATCCCTTTGGCCGCTCGGGAACCCCTCCAATGCAACGGCGCTGATAATAGCAAAG
Organism: Pseudoalteromonas sp. SR44-5; assembly: GCF_014163675.1. Lineage (NCBI taxonomy): Bacteria > Pseudomonadati > Pseudomonadota > Gammaproteobacteria > Alteromonadales > Pseudoalteromonadaceae > Pseudoalteromonas > Pseudoalteromonas sp. SR44-5. Next base: position 55,001 of record NZ_JACJDT010000013.1, on the reverse strand, counting down.
TGAGCATTTAAGTAAAGAAAAAAGCTAAAGAAATATTAAATAAAGCCGATAAATATCTATTACTAACTGCAATCGGCTAAAGTCTATGCAAATCGATGATTTGTTAATCACAGAGAGTCAACTTAACAATCGTCTTGCCAAAAGTGTCTCAGAACACCGTCGTGGCGAGTTTGCATTATTATTGGCAATGCTTTCTCATGACGTGTTAGATTTTAGTCAATTTCATCTCCCTAAAACCCCATTTGATGCACATGCTTCAACACCAACTGAAGCGCAATTACGTGAACAATTAGGGGCAGGGCCTGAGCAAGCATTGGCTCCAGATGAATTTGATATGCTCATTGGCCAACATAATGCACAGCTATTACAACAAGGCAGCATGGCAGATATTCGTTTACGCTCGTGCCTTGCGCCGGAACCATTAGTGATCAGAGATGATAAAAACCATATTCCACTAATGGTGATTGATAATTGCGAACTAGTCGTGCGAAAGCGTCATTTAGATAAAGAAACACAGCTGGATCATCCGCAAATGGATGCGGCTGCATTTTACGATAGCCTTAATAATGCAGATCTTCATCAACCCTTACACCTTGCCCAAGCGTGATATTAAGCTGTAATAATTATCGGTAAAAATATTTTATTTATTTTAGTGTAAAAAAAGCATCCACAAACTAAATGCAATTGCTATAATGACCCCAAATGGCATTTCCAATTTACTTGGTATTATTGCCATCATCATTAAATCAAGGTAATTAGGAACGTAATGAAGAAAACATTCACGCTGAATCACGAGAAAATCAAATACCCTCGCATGGTAGATGCTGCAAAGCATGAAGTAAAAAAGTATTTGAAAAGAGAGCGTAACAAAACGTTGCCAATTGATGCTGATTACTGGGCATTTGATTGTAAATTTGGTAACACAGCTGAAGATGCCCAAGTGGTGCACGTTGCTGAAATTAGCAACTCAATCAGCGAAATTGAAAAACAAGGCTTAGAGTCGTTTTATGTTGAAATCATTGCTAGAGCTGCACAACGTCAAGTGCAAGACTCTGATGATGAAATTTAAAAGTAATTGATTTAATGAAAGAATGGGCTAAGTAGCCCATTTTTTGTGCTTGCAAAAAAGTAAGTCCAGCAGTTTATTTTGCACCCGGTTGGTGCGAAATGGATCTTTTCTCTTCTTCAGATAATGCAACCAGTTGATTTATAAGTTTTTGTAAAGTTGGTTCCGTAATTGCTATTACTTTTAATAATGCAGTTAGGAGCAAACACATGGCAAGAATGAGTTATATCAGTAGCGTCGAACGTTACCAAGAATATCAAACCGTGATCCACGACTTACTTGACTCAGTGCTAGCAAGCTTAGAAGACGGTGTTAAAAAACAACAAGATAATCGTTACTTAATCGCTCAATACCCATTTTTAGAATTACAATACTGTCTAGATAAAAATGGCGTGCAGCTAGGTAACAATGTCTGCTTTAAACGTCAGTATATGAAAACCTTAAATAATCATGGCGATTCACAGGATTTGAGTGAACGGCCGTATTTTCAAGGTATCCAACAGCAGCAACATACTCGTTTTACGCCGCCCTATATTTCGATCGCGACCAATCACTTATGTATTTCAGCAATAAAATCGTTACATGCTTCATATGGCGAAAATCGCTATTTAGTGATTGATGTATGTTTAACGCAATTAATCGAATTTATTATGGGGGATCGTACTCGCGCCACGATGACGCCATTTTTTAAAGCGGGTTATGGCATTATTGTCAGTTGCTTATTTATCTTAGTGTTATTTTTACTTGGTCGGGTGTTTGGTGATATTTATAGCTTACTGTTTGTCCGCTCTATAGAAAATGATCCGCTCGAACCGTTTACGATCATCATTTTTATCACCCTCGCGTTAGCAATATTTGATTTAGGTAAAACAATTCTCGAAGAAGAAATTTTAATGCATAAAGATATCTTTAGGCACAGTTCAACGCGGCGCACTATCACACGGTTTATTTCTACTATTTTAATTGCAGTGTCTATTGAAGCGTTATTAACGATGTTTAAGGCAGCGCTGGGGCAGTCGCAGTATTTATTACCGGCAATTTATATGATGTTGGCGGTTGTAGGGCTATTGATTGCGTTGGCTATTTATGTGTATTTAGGGGCAAAAGCCGAAACCTTATTATTGAGCGCACAACGCAATAAGAAAGGGCATTAATAAAAATGGGGTAGGCGATGAATGCCTACCCCAACTCAACTTAATTTATTCTGCGCGGTCTTGGGCGCGACGAGTTTTAAAATCTGAATCTGCTTGCCATTTTGGCCAATCACCGTTGTTTGCCAGTTGTGATGCGATATCAACAATTAACTCGATGTCTTGTTTTACACCACCTAATGACCACTGAGCAGAGTAATCATCAGCTTCTTTATGGTATTTATGAGCAATATAATCTGGATCTGTATCACCTAAACTCATAAACAGTAAACCAGGTACGCCTTGTTTAGCTAGTGAGAAGTGATCTGATCGGAAGAATAGGCCGTTTTGTGGCACGGGATCCATTTTTACATGACGGCCTTGTTTGCTTGCGGCTTTGCTAAGGTAGTCTTCCATTTGTGATAAGCCTTTGCCGTATTGCAGTATGTAATCGGTGCCATCTAGCACATTCATACCATCAATATTTAACAGAGCGACCATCTGCTTGGTAGGGATAAGTTCGCCACTGGCAAATTGCTCTGAGCCAATTAACCCTGTTTCTTCGGCGGTAAAGTTTGCAAAAATAATCGAGCGCTTAAACGGTTTTTGTTTATGCATGTTACTTAATATACGAGCGATTTCAATTGTGGCAGCACTGCCTGAGGCATTATCAACTGCACCATTATAAATTTTTGGCCCGCTATCAGTTTGCTTAGTGCCAAAATGATCCCAATGTGCGCTGACCACAATATATTCATCAGGCGCTTCACTGCCCGTTAATTTTGCAACAACATTGTGTGATTTAGCGTGTGACACTTCGTTTTTAAATGCAAGGTTTGCTGTTAAATTAAGCGCAGTAGCTTTAAAGTCGTCGTTAAGTGCTTGTTGCTTTAATTGTTGATAGCTCAAGTTTGCTGATTTAAATAGCTGCTCGGTTGCATCAAGTGTTAGCCAACCCATAACCGGTAGTTCTGATGCGTTTAGGTTGTTATCCATCAAGGTATATTTTGTGCCTGTATTTGAGCTTTCAACTACGCCCCAAGGATATGCAGCTGGCGCTGTTTCGTGCACAATAAATACTGCGGCTGCGCCTTGGCGAGCGGCTTCTTCGTATTTGTAAGTCCAGCGACCGTAGTAGGTCATAGCGTTGCCGGTAAATAGCGCATCGTTTTGCGTAGCAAACCCAGGATCATTTACTAACACAACAACCGTTTTACCCGTTACATCAATATTCTTATAATCATTCCAATTATACTCGGGCGCATTAATGCCATAACCAACAAATACTACCTCTGAATCACGAACATCAATAAGTGGCTGTAATTGCTTCGTTCGCGCCGTAAAATCTTTACCAGCGGTAAAGCTCAAGTCGCCAATTTTTAATTGCATGTTTTGATCAGCGGTTACCATCGCCATTTTTACCGGCTGTAAAAACTTATCATTATATGCACCAGTTAATCCAAGCGCTTGGTATTGGTCACTTAAGTAACCCACAGTTTTTACTTCACCGCGCGTTAATGGACCGCGTCCTTCAAATTCGTCTGAGGCAAGGGTTTTAATATGTTGTTTAATATTGCTTAAATTTACACTGGTTGTATTGTCAAGCGTCGTTTGTTCTTGAGCAGGCTCTGAACAGCCAGTTAAGCCCAATAATAAAGTTACACTGAGCGATTTAAAAAGAGGAGTCATAATTGCAGGTTTTTAAGGATACATACTGTGACTATATGGGGTGTCGGTTTTGCTGTCTAGTTTTTTGCCATGAAGCGCAGATATTTTTATAAAATACAATTAGTTGATTTTGGGTACTATGATTTAGGGGCTGAATTAAATTTCGTTGGGTGAAAGGGACTGGCGCAGAAGTTGTGTGAAAAAAAGCTAAAAGCCAGCGAAGAGTGCTGGCCTTTTGCAACAAAATAACACGTTTAAGCGTCAGCTTTCTTTACGCGGATCTTGCTTTTATCAACAGTACTTTGATTCAATGCTTTTATTGCTACAGCAGCTTCTGCATCGTTTGGCATTTCTACAAAGGCAAAGCCTTTCGATTGGCCGGTTTCTTTATCTAGTACTAAATTACAATCGGCTACTTTACCGTGTTCAGTAAAAAGTACGCGGATTTCATGTTCAGTGATAGTGCGTGATAAGTTTCTAACTAATAGTTTCATAAAGAACCATGTTTTAAAAATAACAGGGGTGATTGTCTCAAGGAAAAGCCGTTTGACCTAATGATTAATTACAAACCGCAAAAATAGTTTTTGGCTGATAGCCAAAGAATAAAGTAGGTTCCTTTTTTGGGGGGGAATAGTTAAAGCATAAGAATAGTTAGCCGATAACAACTTAGCTATAAAAAAAACAAGGACGTAATATGCAAGTTAACTCGAAAGATACATATCCACTATTGCAACCTACTTCAAACAGTTCGGTGGTCGAAATCAACACGCCAGTGAATAGTAAAGAGCAATTAAAAAGTGAAATGGAGCGCCTAGCGAAGGACATCTATCATAAAGGGCAGTTTAAAGAGCCTGATGCAACATACTATAAGCCTGTAAATAAAGATGCCAATATATTAAGACCTATTGAAGAGGTTATGTATGATATTGGAGTCGCTACAGTTCATTTGTATATGCCTGGTGGTGATGTCCCTAAAGCAGTTGAGAAGATGCTTTCACCCTATGATAGCGTTATGGCTGAATTAAGGAGTGAACAGCCTTCTTTAGCAAATAAAAGTTGGGGTATTTCTATCAATGAGTCAGGTGAGCTTACAGTAACGGGTTCTCTTAATGATGATGAAAAGGCAATCATTGCAGAAAAACTAAATAGTAATGAAGAGCTAGTCACTGCCGTTAATGATTTTAAGTCTAATTATTTAAAGTATATTAAGATGGAGCCTAGAGGCTGGGGTAATTATGACGTAAATGAAAGTAATTTTGCGGACGTCTTTGATTTTAGAGAAATGTTAGAAAGCTCAAGGAGTAGCGAAGAGTTTAAAGCAACGTGGGATTATGAAACAAATTGGCTTAAGTTGAACGATAATGTTTCAGCACAATTGAGAAGCAATGCTTCGAAACGAAAATAAACGTTGAAAAATATATGCTAAAAATTTTTACAACAACTAAGAAGAAATGCTCTTAAAATTAACTTTAAGGGTTTAGCATGAAAGGTAAGACCATTAATATAACAAAAAAGCCGTTAGTGATTTAATCCATTACTAACGGCTTTTTCAATTCTGTAAAAATGATTACTTCACTTCTTTACCCGCAGCTTGTTGATCAGCATGGTAGCTTGAACGAACAAATGGGCCTGATGCGGCATGAGTAAAGCCAATTTCATCAGCGTACTCTTTAAGCGCGTCAAACTCTGCTGGTGGCACGTAGCGTTTTACAGGTAAGTGATGCTTTGATGGCTGTAGGTATTGGCCAACCGTTAGCATATCGACATTATGCGCGCGTAAATCACGCAGTACTTCTTCGATTTCGCTAATTTCTTCGCCAAGACCAACCATTAGACCTGATTTAGTTTTCACTTCAGGGTGTGCTTCTTTAAAGCGACGCAGTAATTCTAATGACCATTTGTAGTCAGCACCTGGGCGCGCAAGTTTATATAAACGCGGCGCAGTTTCAAGGTTATGATTGAATACATCTGGTGGCGTTTCGATTAGGATCTCAAGTGCTCGGTCCATACGGCCACGAAAATCAGGCACTAAAATTTCGATGGTGATTTTTGGGTTATACTTACGAATTTCACGAATACAATCAGCAAAATGTTGTGCGCCGCCATCACGTAAATCATCACGATCCACAGAGGTGATCACCACATAGCTTAACTTCATATCGCGAATAGTAAGAGCCAACTTCTCTGGCTCTGCGGCGTCTGGTGTTAACGGACGGCCATGGGCAACATCACAAAATGGGCAACGACGAGTACAAATTGCGCCTAAAATCATAAAAGTTGCTGTACCGTGATTAAAGCATTCTGATAAGTTAGGGCAAGAGGCTTCTTCACACACTGAATGCAGTCCGTGCTTACGCATGGCTTGTTTAATGCCGTCGATCCGCTCAGTTGATTTAGGTAAGCGAATTTTTAGCCACTCTGGCTTGCGTAACATTTCGTTTTTTTCAGTGGGTAATACTTTTACTGGGATCAACGCCATTTTTTCAGCGTCGCGTAGTTTTACCCCTGGTTCCATCTTGACTGGTTTATTCATTCGTTTTCAAACCCTTCAGTATACTTAACCTGTGTCGCATTAAGTTTTTTAATCATATGTTTTACGAGCCCAGCACCTGCTTGCGCAAGGTTTTCTGGGCCGTTCAAGTCGGTTGTTTGCACCATGTTCATACCGGCGTAACCACATGGGTTGATACGTAAAAACGGGCTCATGTCCATGTTTACATTCAATGCTAGACCATGAAAAGAGCAGCCACGGCGAACACGAAGTCCTAATGATGCTATTTTGCTATCGTTAACATAAACCCCCGGGGCATCTGCTTTTGCGTAGGCTTTAATACCGTAATCATTGAGTGTATCGATAATACACTCTTCAAGCCATGTGACCAATTCTCGTACGCCAATTTTCAAGCGACGTAAGTTAAATAATACGTACATCATTTGCTGGCCCGGTCCGTGATAGGTTACTTGACCACCTCGGTCAACCTTGATCACTTCTATATCTCCAGGTGCAAGTAGGTGTTCATCTTTACCTGCTTGGCCTTGCGTAAATACTGGCTCATGTTCAACGAGCCATATTTCATCCGCATCATGCTCAGTTCGAACATCAGTATAGTTTTGCATTTGTTGCCAAATTGGCATGTAACGCTGTTTACCAAGTTGACGGACGATTAAGGTATTTTCGCTCACAGCTTACTCCGCTTAGCGTTTAAAGCATGTGTCGTACGTCATCAATCGCACTGATCACGTTATAAATTTCTTCAATATGAGTGCCGCTGGTCACGGTAACGACTAAGCTAACTGACTCATAATTACCTTTGCTGCTAGGTTTAACTTTTGGAGCGTAGTCGCCAGGGGCAATAGGTTGTAACTTAGTTAGAATTTGGTCAGTTAAGTTGACGTTTGCCAACCCCATTACTCTAAATGTAAAAGGGCAAGGGTATTCTAAATATTCATCAAATTTAGTATTTTTTACCGGTGTAGCCACGACGTTGACTCCTCATACTTATATGTGTGTTTAGTATTTATTACCAAACAATAAACCGATTAGATAACCTGTTCTCGACCTTTATAACAATTGAATTAATCGCTTACATAAGACAATTGGTATTCTGGTTATTTGCGGGTTAGATATGGGGCGCATTCTACCATCTTTAAAGCAAAAAAAAACGCCTTGCTTTGCAAGGCGCTTATATTATTTGGTAGCGTTTTACATTATTTGTAAACGTAGGTAATCATAAATTTTACTAAAGAAGCTACCTTCTTCAACTTCTTCAAGCGTTACCAGAGGATACTGAGCAATTACTTCGCCTTCAAGTTGTAAAGATAAAGTACCTACGGTAGAGCCTTTCGCTAATGGTGCCTCTAAAACTTTATCAAGTTTAAAGTCGGCTTTTAAATTTTTACGTTGGCCGCGTGGAATAGTGATCGGCGTATCAACTAAAATGCCTAACGATACATTTTCTTTGTTACCCATCCAAATACGTTGCTCGGCAAAACTGTCGCCGGCTTTGTAAGGTGTGATTGTTTCAAAAAAACGAAAACCATAGTTAAGTAATTTTTTACTTTCTACTTTACGTGCACGTTCACTCGAAGTACCCATAACCACGGCGATTAAACGCATATCATCTTTAGTCGCTGAACTTACTAAGCTGTAACCTGCTTCCGATGTATGACCGGTTTTTATACCATCAACGTTTAAGCTTTCATCCCATAACAGTGAGTTACGGTTGTATTGCTTAATGCCGTTAAAAGTAAATGATTTTTGTGAGTAAACCGCATACTCGTCAGGTACATCACGAATAAGTGCTGCACCTAAGGTGGCCATATCTCGAGGGGTTGTGAAGTGTTCGTTGGTATCTAAGCCATGGCTATTAATGAAGTGGCTGTTACTCATACCTAATTTCTCAGCATGGGCATTCATTAAGTCTGCAAATGCGCTTTCGCTACCGGCAATATGTTCTGCCATTGCTACGCAAGCATCATTACCTGACTGGATAATAATACCGTGGTTTAAATCGTTAACACTAATTTGCTTACCCACTTCGATGAACATTTTCGAAGATTCAGGAAAGTTTTTAGCCCACGCTTTTTCGCTTACCGTAACCATATCTGTTGGCGCTATATTGCCTGCTTTGATTTCGGTACCAATGACGTAGCTGGTCATCATTTTAGTTAAACTGGCAGGTGCTAGGCGAGTATCAGCTTCACCCTCGGCAATAACTTTACCAGTGGTGAAATCAACAAGAAAATAACCTTTTGCATTAACTTGAGGCGGTGCAGGGATGATTTGGGCGGTCGCAGAAAAAACGGCAGCAGAGCAAAATACGCCACATACACCGCTAATAATTTTGGATTTAATAGATTTCATCATACTCATTAATGGTTAAAGTTAAAGATTCGCGTTTACCTCATTCTAAAGGTGTTATTCACTATAAAGCAAGAACGCGTTTTGAAATTGATCCTGTTTTAGTTTTTCAAGTACTTGCTGAGCTTGCTCAGCATTTTTAATTGGCCCTAAACGCAGCCTATAAATAGCATCTTTTTCCACAATATTAGTGGGTAATTGATATTGCTGGCGTAAAGTGTACGCTAATGCTTCAATATTTTTTAAGGTACTGCCTGCAGCGACTTGAATATAACTCAAACGCGCAGTCGAATCGGCCATTGTAATAGCTTCAAGCTTAACCTTGGCTGTACCATGATGATAGTAACCAAGTTTATACGCTGCTGCATAGGATAAATCGATTAAGCGATCATCATGAAATGGGCCACGATCATTTACACGGACAATCACAGATTTGCCATTACTGGTGTTGGTTACTTTTACAAAGCTAGGCAAGGGTAACGTTTTATGAGCGGCAGTCATCGCAAACATATCGTAGACTTCGCCATTTGAGGTGTGATAACCATGAAATTTACGGCCATACCATGAAGCGATACCTTCTTCGCTATAACCAGTTTCATCTAGCATCGGAGTATAGTTTTTGCCGTTAACTGTGTAAGCGCGCCCAGCACTGGCACTTTTGCTAACCTCTGTGACTATGGCATCTTGCATTTCTAATTCAGTGGGTACTCTCAGTGGTGCAGAATCATGGCGCATACTATACCGGTCACTGTGATTTATACCTGAAGAGCTACAGGCACTTAAAAAAACCACTAACCACAAACAGCTGAATAATTTTAAACAGTAGCGCATTATTTTAACAGCATCCTTTTATCAGTTGCGATAGACATAATAATGCCAAACCCGGCCATTAAAGTGACCATCGACGTACCGCCATAACTTATCAATGGCAATGGTACACCCACCACAGGTAGTAACCCTGATACCATGCCAATATTTACAAATACATAAACAAAAAAAGTCAGCGTGAGTGCCCCTGCCAGTAATTTACCAAATGCATCTTGAGCATTAACTGCGATATACAAACCGCGACCAATAATAAATAAATACATGGACAATAAAACACATACACCAAAAAGGCCAAATTCCTCACTAAGTACTGAAAAGATAAAATCAGTATGGCGTTCAGGTAAAAACTCTAATTGTGATTGCGTGCCTTGCAGCCAACCTTTACCTTCAATACCACCAGAGCCGATAGCTATTTTTGATTGGATAATATGATAACCAGAGCCAAGAGGATCGCTTTCTGGATTGAACAAAGTTAGTACCCGCTGTTTTTGATAGTCATGCATACCGTAATGCCAAAAAGGCCATGCAGCTAAAGCAACCAAAGCGCTTAAAAAGCCGATTAATCGCCAGCTTAAACCAGACAAAAATAATACAAAGATCCCTGAACTGGCAATTAAGATGGAGGTACCTAAGTCGGGCTGTTCTTTGATCAGGAGTGTGGGAACCATAACAATGGTAAAACCAACAACTAAGTGCAGTGCTCTTGGCGGCAAATGATTACGGCCAATATACCAAGCCACCATCATAGGCACGGCTATTTTCATTAATTCAGCAGGTTGAAAGCGGGTAATGCCTAAATCTAACCAGCGCTGAGCGCCTTTGGAGCTGACGCCAAATAACAGCACCCCAACCAGCATCATTAACCCAACACAATATAAAGGAATAACTAAACGCTTTAAGGTCGCGGGTGAAAATTGCGCTAAAATAATCATACCTAAAACAGCGCCGCCCATCCTAGTAATATGACGGATCATCATTGCAGGGTCTTGACCACTGGCGCTATAAACAACGGTTACACTGCCTGCCATCATTAATAGCAATGCCAGCAGTAGCGGCAAGTCAAGATGCATACGCATCCAGATTGAACGGCCATCATGCAAACTGGTCATGGTGTGTTATTCCTAGCAAGATTAACGGGATTTGCGGCAAAGTAGTAATCCATTAGTTGGCGAGCAATTTGCACACCGCCATGATTGTTTTCTAGAACAACAGAAACAACGATTCTGGGATCCTCATAAGGTGCAAAGCCTACATAGATAGTGTTATCACGTTGACGCTCTTTGAGGGATTTTGCATCGTATCGCTCACCTTGAGCAATACTGACTATTTGTGCGGTGCCTGTTTTACCTGCTGAATCGTAATTTGTTCCTTTAAATGCTCTGTGTGCAGTACCTGAGGTTTTTTGAACTGTGTTATGCATAGCATCTAATGCGACCTGCCAATGGCGAGGATCTTTTAAAATAACGGGTGGCTTTTCTTCATTATTGATCTGTGTGACGTCATTGTCTTTTTTCACAACTTGTACTAAGTGTGGAGGGTGATTAACGCCACGATTTACTAATATATTCATCGCGTTTGCGATTTGTAGGGGAGTTGCGGTCCAATAACCTTGGCCAATGCCAACAGAGATAGTATCGCCGCGCCACCATGATTCTTTAAAACGGCCTTCTTTCCATTCTTTTGATGGCAAAATAGCCGTGGTTTCTTCATGAATATCAATACCGGTTAAATCACCGTAGCCAAACTGTGCCATAAAATCACTGATTTTGGTGATCCCTAATCGATAAGAAACATCATAAAAATAGGTATCACAAGACTCTTCAATGGCTTTGTAAACATCAACATGGCCATGGCCCCAACGTTTCCAATCTCGCCACTTATGATCAACATTCGGAATTTGGAAGAAACCAGGATCCCACATTGACGTTTGCTCGGTAACGAGACCTTCTTCAAGGGCCAGAACAGCCATGTGAGGTTTTACCGTCGATGCTGGCGCATAACGCCCTTGTGTGGTTCGATTGATTAGAGGTCGGTCAGGATTTAATAAGGCTTTGTAGTTTTTACTGCTAATGCCGTGAACAAATAAGTTCGGATCATAACTGGGATTGGAATAAAGCGCCAACACGCCTCCGTCTTTGGCGTCCATGACGATCACAGCGCCACGCATATCTTTAAGTGCATGTTGGGCAATTTGCTGCAAGCCAACATCAAGAGTAAGAACAAGATCATTACCCGGCTGCGGAGGAGTCATACTTAAGGTGCGAATGACGCGACCACGATTATTGACTTCAACCCGCTGCGAACCTACTTGGCCATGCAGCAGTTGTTCATAATATTTCTCAATACCGAGTTTACCAATATCATGGGTTGCACGGTAATTAGTACCTTGCTCTTGTGCTTCGAGCTGAGCCAGTTCTTTTTTATTGAGTTTAGCAACATACCCTAACGCATGAGTTAGGGTGTCTGCAAACGGGTAGTAGCGTGCCAAACGTGCTTCGATACTAAACCCTGGGAATTTATGCTGATTGACCGAAAAACGGGCTACTTCTTGTTCGTTTAAACGTGCTTTTAATACTTGACTCTTAAAGCGACGGTTATGTTTTATATCATCAAGAAAATCGTTTTTTTGTTGCTCTGAAATATCAATAAATTGTGTCAGTGCTGACAGTGATGCATCAAGATCGTCAACTTCTTCAGGAATAACTTCTAAATTATAAACCGGTTTATTTTCAGCGAGCAACACACCATTGCGGTCATAAATAAGGCCTCGGTTAGGAGCAATAGGAATAACTTTAATGCGATTGTCGTTAGAACGTGTTTGATAATCTTGGTGATCATCAACTTGAATGGTATATAAATTGGAAAGTAAAACCGCGACTAAAATAGTAACAAATACAAACCCCACAAAGGCGCGACGAGCAAATAGGTTAGCTTCTGCTGAGTGGTCTCTAATTGTGGGTCTGTGTTTGCGCATGAGTAAATGTTACTCGCGATGATACGGGTGGTTATTGTTTAAGCTCCAGCCTCTATAAAGGCTTTCAGCAACAATAATACGCACCAATGGATGGGGCAGGGTCAAATTTGATAGTGACCATTTTTGCTCTGAAGCTGCAATGCACTCCGGCGCTAAGCCTTCAGGGCCGCCAATTAGCAAACTGACATCGCGGCCATCCAGTTGCCACTTTTCCATGTCTTTTGCTAATTGGTGAGTATCAAGCGCTTTGCCTGTTACCTCAAGCGTCACAATACGATTGCCTTTAGGGATTGCGGCTAAGGTTTTTTCACCTTCAATATGCAAGATTCGTTTGATATCTGCATTTTTACCACGTTTGCCTGCGGGAATTTCAATTAACTCCAGCGCCATATCTTTTGGAAAGCGGCGCTGATATTCTGCAAAACCCGTTTCTACCCACGCTGGCATTTTGGTGCCAACGGCAATCATCTGTATTTTCACGTGTTACATCCAAACTCGGTTAAAAATTAGTGAGCGTTTAGCTTGGTATTAGCTCCATAGTTTTTCGAGGTCGTAATAGCTACGTGCTTGATCTTGCATTACGTGTACGATTACATCGCCTAAATCAACCAGCGCCCATTCACCATCTGATTGGCCTTCATAACCTAGTGGTTCTTGACCTGCGTGACGAGCTTCTTTTGCTAAATGGTCTGCAATTGACAATACATGACGCTTTGACGTGCCAGAACATACAACCATAAAGTCGGTAATGTCTGAGCTTGCAGTTACATCAATATTAACCACATCACGTGCTTTCATATCGTCGATTTTGTCTATTGCAAAGGCAAGTAGTTGTTTCGTATCCAAGGTGTTATCTCATTTAAAAGTGAATAGCTGTTATTTTATCACGCAACCAGTATTTATTCACCACTTAGATAAAGTTGCTGTGATTGAATATACTGACCCACGGCACTGGGAAGAAGTTCATTGTAATTTAACCCCTTTTTTATCGCATTACGTATATCGCTTGAGGCAATGGCCAGTTCTTCGCCAGTTAAAAAGTATAATTTGCCGCCAGAGTGTGCTGCAAGCTCTGCGCTATCACTACATTCGGCCGCTTGTTGATAGGCTTTTAATTCACCATGGGCATTGCACTTAAGCCCTGGGCGTTGAAATACCACAATATGGCACAACTGAGTAATTGTTTGCCACTGATACCACTTATCTAGATTATTAAATGAATCCATACCAATTAAGAACAAGATAGACTGCTGGGGATATTGCATACGCAGCTCTTGCAAACTTAATAGTGAATAAGAAGGGCCGCTGCGGTTTAGCTCGCGTAAATCGAGCTGAAAGTAAGGATAAGGTGAAATTGCGGCATTAAGCATGGCAACGCGGTGTTGCGTGCTTATTCCCGGAGCTGCTTTATGAGCTGGGATCGCACATGGCATAAAGTATAAAGTCGCTAAATTAAAGTGTTTTACACAGTGCTTCGCCATATTTATATGGCCTAAGTGAACGGGGTCGAAGGTGCCACCAAACAGTGCAATCATTATAAACGCCTAATAATTAGTTAAGTGGGTGCGCAGGCAGTGGGATCACCAATGGCTGACAAAACACCAAACAAATATGTGCCAAAGCTTGATAAGGCTTGATTAAGTTACCTTGTTTATAGCTGGCATCAAATTGTGCGAGCAACTGGGTGATTTGCTCTAAAGTATGTATCGACAAACGATTAAGTGCTTGTTGAATCGGCCCTTGCTGATTTTTCCAGATGGCTTTTTGTTTAAATAGCGTTGTCAGTTGTTCACCTTGTTGTAAGCCTAATTGTAGGCTTAGTAAGGTATTTGCTTCTTTAGTGATGGTCCATAAGATACTCACAGCTTCAGTGTTATCGCCAGCGAGTTTATTTAATACTTTAATTGCTTGGCGACTATTACCTTGTAGCAGTGCATCACTTAAATCAAAAATATCAAACTTGGCTTGATTAAGTAAGCCTTGTAAAACCTGCTGTTGATCGATCATAGCAGTGCCATGCAATAACGACAGCTTTTCGAGCTCTTGAAAACACGCTAACAAATTACCTTCAGTAGCATCAATTAGGGTGCGTTTGGCATCTGCTTGCATATTGATTTTTAAGCGCTGGCACTGCTCATCAAGCCAACGGCTTAAATGATTGCCGGTCAGGGGGTAGCAGGGTACAAATACGCCCAGTTTATCTAACGACTTAAACCAAGCACTGCGCTGAATATCTTGACTGGCCTTGGCCCCTTTTACAATAAGTACGGTGTCGGGGTTGTTTAGTGCTACGAGCTGTTTAAACGTTTGGCTACCAACAATACCTGGCTTTTGAAAATTAAGATCTAGCTCGATTAAAGTGCGAGCACTAAATAACGACATACTTTGATATTGCGCTATTAGCTCTTGCCAATCAAAACCGGGCATTAAGGTAAATTTAACAACCTCATCAAAACCTTGTTGTTTCGCAATCTGACGAATTTGTTGAGCGCATTGTGCTACTTGAAAGGGTTCTTCACCAAATACTAAATAAAAAGGCTGTAAGCCTTTTTTTAATTCATTGGGTAATTGATTCGCATAACAGCGCATTATAGTTGCGACAGCTCTCTAACAATACGACGACTAGCTTGCATGCGAATTTCATTCAATAGCAACTCTAACTCTTTTGCTTTTGCTAAAGCGTTATCAGGGTCGTCTTGATAATTACGATAAAGCTCAAAACGTTGTTCAATTGCTTCTTTGCCAGGGCGCTTGAGTAAGTAGCGAACACTATAAGCTAACTCGTACTCGGCAACCTGACCATTTTTAAATAATGATAAGGTTTGACGTTCAAGACGATCTTTATATAAATACAGCTGAGCGACGTTTTTCTTAGGCGTGTCGAGTAACTCAACTTTGCTCAATGTGAGTTCTTTGCCAAGCATCGCAAATAACGCTGATTTTTCATCATCACCGTTTAAAGTTAAGGTGGCCAAGTCATCAGGCAGACTTGAGGCTTTTTTAAGGTGAAAGCCGCAGCTAGATAACAAAAAACAGACTAGCGCTAAGGCTAGTCCGTTTTTAATGGCATGAATAGCAGCCATAATTAGTTAGCAACCACGTTAAGTAGTTTACCTGGTACGTAAATAACCTTACGGATTGTTACGCCATCAGTGAACTTAGATACGTTAGGTTCAGCAAATGCTAGTGCTTCTACTTGCTCTTTAGTAGCATCAGCTGGCACCGTTAATTTTGCGCGTAGTTTACCGTTAACTTGCACGATGATCAGTTTTTCATCTTCAACAAGGGCAGACTCATCAACTACGGGCCAAGACGCATCTAAAATATCGCCTTCTTTACCCAATTCTTGCCACAATTGATGTGACAAATGCGGCGTAATTGGTGCAAGCATAATTAGCAGCGCTTCAAGCGCTTCGTTGGCAATCGCTACATCTTGTTTGTCAGCTAAAGGTGCTTTTAACAATTTGTTTGAGATTTCCATGATTGCCGCAATGGCAGTGTTGAATGTTTGACGACGTTCAACATCATCAGTCACTTTTGCAATTGCTTTGTGCAGCTCACGACGAAGCACTTTTTGCTCGTTGTTTAATGCTGATTTGTCTAATGCTTGGAAACCAACAGTGTTCACATCAACCGCATATTTCCATACACGTTTAATGAAACGATGTGCCCCTTCAACACCTGAATCAGACCATTCAAGCGTTTGCTCTGGTGGTGCGGTAAACATCATAAATAAACGTACCGTATCAGCGCCGTATTGAGCGATAACTTGTTGCGGGTCGATACCGTTATTTTTTGATTTAGACATTTTGCTCATGCCTGATGAGAATACTGGCTCGCCGTCAACTTTATGCCATGCTTTAGTCACGCGGCCTTTGTCGTCGGTTTCAGTATTTACATCACTAGGGGAAATCCAAATGTCGCCACCTTTTTCATCTTTACGATAAAATGTTTCGGCAAGTACCATGCCTTGGCATAATAAGCGGTCAAATGGCTCATCTGAATTAACTAAGCCAAAATCACGTAATAATTTATGGAAAAAGCGCGAATACAATAAATGTAAAATAGCGTGCTCAATACCACCAATGTATTGGTTTACTGGTAACCAGTAGTTTGCCGCAGCTGGATCTAGCATACCTTTGTCATGGCGTGGACTACAGTAACGTGCGTAGTACCAAGATGATTCCATAAACGTATCAAAGGTGTCAGTTTCATGAAACGCAGGTGCGCCATTAACTGTGGTTTTAGCCCATTGTGGATCTGCTTTGATTGGCGATGTTACACCGTTCATTACCACGTCTTCTGGTAAGCGCACCGGCAGCATATCTTCAGTCGCAGCAAGTTCGTTACCGTTTTCATCGCTTAACATTGGGATTGGTGAACCCCAATAACGCTGACGGCTAACACCCCAATCACGTAAACGGAAGTTTACTTTACGCTCACCAACACCCAGTGCTTCAAGTTTGTCGGCAATAGCCTTAAATGCGCCATCAAAATCAAGGCCATCAAATTCAGCTGAATTTACCAGCACACCTTTTTCAGTGAATGCCGCTTCATTTAGGTTTACTTCAAGATCTGAACCTGCGACAGGTGCAATGACTTGTTTGATGTCTAAACCGTAAGCGGTAGCAAATTCAAAGTCCCGTTGGTCGTGCGCGGGTACGGCCATTACAGCACCTGAGCCATAATGCATTAATACAAAGTTGGCAACCCAAATTGGTACTTGCTCACCGGTAAGTGGGTGAGTAGCAAAAAAGCCCGTTGCGATGCCTTTTTTCTCCATCGTCGCCATATCAGCTTCAGCTACTTTGGTGTTTTTGCATTCATCAACAAAGCGTGCCACAGCGTCGCTATTTTTAGCTGCTTCTTGTGCGATAGGGTGTCCGCCTGCAACAGCAACATAAGTCACACCCATAAAGGTATCAGGGCGAGTGGTATAAACGCTGAATGTTTCGTTGTTATCGGTGCGTTTAAACTCAATATCTAACCCTTCAGAGCGACCAATCCAGTTGCGCTGCATGGTTTTAACTTGCTCTGGCCAATCTTCTAACTTGTCTAAGTCGTCAAGTAGCTCTTGCGCGTAGTCAGTGATTTTAATAAACCACTGTGGAATTTCTTTTTGTTCAACTACAGCACCTGAACGCCAACCGCGACCATCAATAACTTGCTCGTTAGCAAGTACTGTTTGGTCTACTGGATCCCAGTTTACTGTTGACATTTTTTTGTACACTAGGCCTTTTTCGTAAAGCTTAGTGAAGAACCACTGTTCCCATTTGTAATATTCTGGATGGCAAGTTGCGATCTCACGATCCCAGTCATAACCAAAACCTAATTGCTTAAGTTGGGTACGCATGTAATCGATGTTCTCGTAGGTCCATTTTGCTGGCGCAGTTTTATTTTTAATTGCCGCATTTTCAGCCGGTAGACCAAACGCGTCCCAACCCATAGGTTGCATTACGTTTTTGCCTTGCAAGCGTTGGAAACGAGAAACAACATCACCAATCGTGTAGTTACGCACATGACCCATGTGGAGTCGGCCGCTTGGGTAAGGGAACATAGAAAGGCAATAATACTTTTCTTTGCTCTCGTCTTCAGTGGCTTTAAATACTTGGTTTTCTTCCCAGTAGGCTTGGACTTTTGACTCTATGTCTTGCGGGTTATATTGCTCTTGCATCTACGGTTCCAGACTTCTTGCAAACTAATAAAAAATTGCCGTTAGGATACCCCAAAAAAAGCACTAATCACAGCGTCAAATCAGTGGATTTTATATGAAATTAGTTTTCAGGGCAGGTTAACCTATACTTGTGTAAGGTATAGGTTCGCTAAACACAGTTCTGAAGGAGTAAACAATGGCTGATTATAAGACGTGGTTAACAGATTTGAGCACATGGTTAAAAGACGTAAAAGATCATGAGCTAAAAGATGCGATGGATAAGTTTATTGAATCTGAACAAGCGCTAAAAGATTTAGGACAAGAAAAATTAACTTTATACAGTGAATATTTAAAGCGCGATATTGAACACATCCAAGAGCACGATCAACACTATGGTTCCCTTGCATGGCAAGAGCTTAAAGAGTCTTTGTGGTTTGAACTTTCACATATCGAAGACAAAACTCAACTTGAGTGGCAAGCATTAAATCAAGATTTTAAGCACAATGGGGTATATCACCAAGGCGAATGGATAGCCATGGGCACATTAGTATGTAAGAATTGCCAATATAGTTATGATATTTACCACGCTACGCAAATTACAGCGTGTTCGCAATGTGATGGTATCTACTTTAGCCGCAAGGCACTACAACCTTAAATAGTTAGTGAACAGTGCCTTTTAGTGCACTGATGCCACCTTACAAAATCAACGAATATGTTGGTATAAAAAGAAGTTAGAATGACGAAGAAACTGCTGCCTTTATCTGTGTCGGCCCTTGCGCCGACAATTTCACTTAATCATGTACAAACGTGCATGAACAATCCATATCCTGAAACCTTGACTTTCATCGGTCAACAGCGGGCGCAAAGTGCGCTTGATTTCTCGTTAGGGATGGAATTACCTGGTTACAATGTGTATGTAATGGGGGAGGCCGCGCATGGTCGGTTTACCTTAGTCAAAGATAAACTTCAAGCACACAGCAAAGGCCGGCCAACACCAAATGAGTGGTTATACGTTAATAATTATGACGACCACCGCGAGCCTATCGCAATGTTTTTACAAGCAGGTCAAAGTAAACAGTTAGCTGATGATATTGACTCATTTATTGATGAAGTACTCGACACCTTTCCTGCAGCGTTTGATAACCCAGCGTACCAGCGTAAAAAGAAAAAAATCGACCGTGAATTTAACGACGCTTACGATAGCGCAATTACTGCTGTGGAAATTGCCGCGCTTGAGCAAAGTGTTGCCTTAATTGAAGAAAAAAGTGTGGTTGGATTTGCCCCGCTGATTGATGGCAAACAACTAAGCGATGCTGAATTTGCTGAGCTTGATGATGAATTGCGTGAACAATTTTATGAAGTAATTGAAAAACTCGAAGATGCACTCATTGAGGCACTGATTGAGTTGCCTCGTTGGAAACGTGAATCATCTGAAAAACTCCGTAATTTAAAAAAATCCACCGCAGAGCTGGCTACTAAGCCATTACTAAAAGATCTTGAACATAAATATGCTGCGCACATTGGAGTATTACGCTATCTAAAAGACATCCGCGTGGAAATTATTGATGCGGTACTTGAGTGGCTCGATGATGAAGATGTTAGCGACGAAAACAAAGAAGATTTTGACCGTAAAGGGATGCTTACCGACTTTTTTGCACCTAATATTTTAGTTGAATTTAAAGAAGGTGATGCTGCCCCTGTGGTGTATGAGCCAAATCCTACCTTTGGTAATATTTTTGGCAAAATTGAATATGCTACTTCACAAGGCTCATTGATCACCAGTTATCGATCGATTCAGCCGGGGGCACTGCATCGCGCTAACGGTGGTTATTTGATTATGGACGCTGAAAAAGTGATGGCTAATCCACAAGTGTGGGATGGTTTAAAGCTGTCATTAAAAACTCATCAAATCAAAAATGATTTACCGTATCAAGATAGTGCTGTTGGCAGTAGCTTTACCTTGCGTCCACAGTTGATCCCGCTTGATGTAAAAATTATTTTACTCGGCTCGCGTGAGTTGTATTACACCATCGGTGAATATGACGAAGAGTTTGCTGAGCTGTTTAGAGTGTTAGCCGATTTTGATTATTACCTGCCAAGCAGTGATAAATTACAGTATCAATTTATCACTAAAGTGATTGAGTACTGTGAGCAGACGCTAAAGTGTAGTCTAACTGAGTCAGCGATGGCACGATTACTGAAATTTAGCTACCGCCAAGCAGAACACCACAATAAGCTTTCAGCTCGTTTTGCTGATGTATTAGAGCTAGTGGCAGAAGCCAGCTTTTATACCAAGCAAGATAACTTAACTTTAATTGATGCCCATCATATTGATGAAGCGATTGAAGGCAAGCAATATCGTACTGGGCAAATTAGCGAAAATATGCTCAGCGATATCAAAGAAGGGCATACCTTAATTGCCACCGACGGTCATGCTGTAGGTAAAGTAAACGGTTTAACAGTATTACACATTGGCGATACTTCTTTTGGTACTCCGGCACGGATCACCGCTACGGTTTACGCTGGTGCGGATGGGGTAATTGACGTTGAGCGAGAAGCCGAACTAGGTAAAGCCATTCACTCCAAAGGTGTCATGCTACTGACTGGCTATTTAGGTAATAAATATGCGCAGCAATTTAGTTTAACGCTCAGTGCTAATATCGCCATTGAACAAAGTTATGGCTACATTGATGGCGACAGTGCGTCATTAGCTGAGTTGTGTGCGCTTATTTCTGCAATTACTAGCTTACCTATTAGCCAGTCAATTGCACTGACTGGTTCAATTAACCAGCACGGTGACGTGCAAGCCATTGGCGGTGTAAACGAAAAAATTGAAGGGTTTTTTAAGCTTTGCAAAATGCGTGGTTTAACGTCTGCGCAAGGAGTAATAATTCCTAAATCAAATCAAGTAAACTTAGTGCTTGATGACGAGATCCTCAATGCAGTAGAGCTTGGCAAGTTTCATATTTATGCAGTTGAAACGGTTGACCAAGCGCTTAATTTACTGATGGATATTGCAGCAGGCGAGTTGAGCGACGGGCAATATCCTGAAAACTCAGTTAACGGCATTGCCTTAGCCCGTTTAAGTGAAATTGCAGATATCGTTAATGGCGATAACGACGAAAAAGAACACGAGAAAGAATAATCATGATCAACATTATTTTGGCGATTATCATCGCCATTTTATGCTTTTTGATTTTCCAAAATAGCAAAAAAGTAAAGCAACAAGCGGTCGCTAATGCGCAAATCGAAGCCGACTTTTTAGTGGCAAACAGCAAGGTTGAAGGGGTTATTGAGACCGCATCTGGTCTGCAATATAAAGTTGTTAGCAGCAGTGGTAGTGAGGCAAGACCAAGCCCAACTAGCATGGTGAATGTGCATTATCACGGTACTTTGCTAGATGGCAGTGTATTTGACAGTTCTGTTGAGCGTAATAGCCCAATCAGTTTTGGTTTAAATCAGGTAATAAAAGGCTGGACTGAAGGCTTGCAACTGATGAGTGAAGGCGATAAATACACCTTTTATATCCCTCATCAATTAGCTTACGGTGAAAAACGTGTTGGCAGTATTCCTCCAGCCTCTTTACTTATATTTGAAGTTGAATTACTTAAAGTAGAGTCTTAGTTGAAAAAATGGCGAAATAAATACATTCGCCATTTTAAACAACTTTTACATGGCTTCTAGCTTGATACCACGTGTTTCTTTTATATATTTAACAATAAAAAATACGCTAATAAAGGCCGAAATAGCATAAAACCCATAGGCACCAGCTAAACCAATACTACCGAGCATAATCGGGAAGGTCATGGTAATTGTAAAGTTGGCAAGCCATTGCGCACTTGCTGCAACAGCTAAAGCAGCCCCTCGAATACGATTATTGAACATTTCGCCTAATAGTACCCATACAACAGGTCCCCAGCTTAAGCCAAAAAATACCACAAAGAGATTAGCCATGATAAGTGCAAACGTGCCCATACTGTCAGTTAATGCAAGTTTACCTGCCGCATCGAGGCCTGCGCTACCAAAGGTATAAGTTAATGCACTTAAACTAATAAACATACCAATACTACCTACTAGTAATAATGGTTTTCTGCCTACTTTATCGATAAGCGCAATTGCTATAAAAGTAGATAAAATATTGGTAGTACCCGCTAATACATTGATGAATAAAGATTGTGATTCATCAAAACCCGCTGCTTGCCAAAGCTCAGAGCCGTAATAAAAGACCACATTAATGCCTACAAATTGCTGAAAAACAGACAAAGCGATACCAACCCATACAATTGGGTGTATTTTCTTTTTACCGTCAATAAATAAGTCACGAATACTTGGTTTTTTATCGCCATGAAGTGACTGCTTAACATCGTTTATTTGTGATTGGGCATCATCATTGGATATTTTTTTAAATACAGCTTTGGCTTTTTCTAATTGGCCTTGGGCAACTAAATAACGCGGCGACTCTGGTATAAATAATACTCCCAACAGAAATAATCCTGCAGGTACAAGTTCTGCCCAAAACATCCAGCGCCAAGCCGCCAGCTCAAGAATAAAAATACCTTCAGCGCCGTTTGCCGCCGAAGCGATCAGGTAGTTACTTAAAAAAGCAGCAAATAAGCCAAGTACAATCGCTAATTGTTGCAGTGTTGCTAATCGTCCACGCAAAGCCGCAGGTGCGACTTCAGCAATGTAAGCGGGTGCCAATACAGATGCAGCGCCAATACCGAGACCACCAAATAGACGATAAAAAATAAATTCAGCGGAGCTGTCTGCAATGCCTGAACCAAACGCGCTAATGGCAAATATTACTGCAGTGATGATCATAATTGAGCGGCGGCCAAATTTATCAGCAAGCGGGCCCGCAATCAGCGCACCAAGAGCACAACCCAGTAAAACCGACGCAACATTAAACCCTGTTGCGACGCTGCTTGAGTTAAATGTTTTGCCAAGCGCCGACACAGTTCCGTTGATAACCCCGGAGTCAAAGCCAAATAAAAAGCCACCAATTGCTGCAACGCCAGATATAAATATAACGTAAAGTAGAGAATGGGTGTTTGTTGATAAAGAGTGATTCGGGCTATTAATCTTGCCCGACGATAAAGGTGTTGTCATGGTGATATACCTGGTTATTGTTGTAACGAATTATATAGTAGTGTGAGGCGACGCATATTTTAACATGATTTTATCGGGGCTGACTCTTTCATAACTAATATTAAAGTTATTATTAAGCACTTCGAGTAGACCTTTAACGTCGCCAGTTTTGAACATGCCTGCAACGTGTACTTGCTTCAAACGTTCGTCATCAGCAAGCTCAAAGTTAATATTGGTATAGCGGCTAATTTCGGTCATTGCGTCGCTAAGTGATTCGCCTCTGAAAATGATACTCCCTTGACGCCAAGATAAGTTTGCTGCCACATCAATCGCGTCAATTTTTTCAACTTTTTTGGTAATTTCACCCTTAAAGTCTAAATTGAGTTTCTCACCCTTTGATACCGGCGTGGAATGCAGCGATACATCTTTTGCAACTCTAGAAGTGCCATTATTTGAGAGGTTAGGTACAGCGGTTGTATACTGCTGAGCAACTAATACTTTTCCATCGGTAACAATAAGTTCTATTTGTTTATTGTTTACCTCTACATTAAACGCAGTTCCAACGGCTTGGATTATTTTATTACCAGTGACGACACTCAAAGGCCGTGAGGTATCATGTGCGACATCAATATGGATCTCACCACGAAGAAGATTGATTACTCGGGCTGATGGAGTGTATTTAATATGGACAAAACTATTTGTATTGAGTGTTATTTTACTTTGGTCAGGCAAAATAATATCTTTACTTTCTCCAATCGCAGTTTGAAAGTTTAATTGTTTTGCTACTACCGCAGATTTATTCGCTTGGTTAAACAGCGAAAAATTAAATGTTTCTTGAAAAAAGCTAAGCGCAACAGCCAATAAAATGGATGCTGCTATTGCGCCTAACCACACAGGGAGTTTTTTTTGTTGTTTTGATGCTTGTGGAAATAAGTCTGATAAACGACTTAACTCACTCATTTTATCCCACAATTGTGCAACTTCTAGCAGAACCTCAACATTTTTGTAAGAATCTCCAAGCCAAGCTTTAAGTGCTTCTTTTTCATCGCTGCTAAGGTTTCGGTCAAGTTTGGCTAGCCACTCACTCGCTTGATCTAAGCGTTCATCTTCAACTTGATTACTATCTTGGGAAGATTGATGGATCTGATGAATGTTACTCATATTTGCCTCCTGCACTGAGGTTTGCTGAAGGGGCTGGCTCATTATAGGTGCTTTTATTTGATTGACGCATAAACAGCGTACATCTTTTCATGCCTGTTGCAATATGCTTTTCCACGGTACTTTCACTTAGCTCCAATTGTGCAGCTATTTCACGTTGCGAATAGCCATACACTTTTTTTAATACAAATACTTTTCGACACTGTATCGGAAGCAATCTTACGGCTTCACAAAAATTCGAAAATTCATTATCGGTAAGTGTGCTCTCATACATCTCATCTTTGTATTGTTCACACAGAAGTTGCTCAAGCGCTTCCATATTATCAATACCGTCGACCAAGCGTATATTGGCCTGTTTTTGATAATCTAATGCTAAATTACGCGCAGTTTTATAGATAAATGACTTGGGAGAGTTAATATTGTCGCTGTTTTCAATTTTGCATATGCGCACATACGTTTCTTGCACAATATCTTCAATTTCATGAGGTGGCACAATTTTAGCCACAACTCGTGAAATGCTTTTTCTTGAGACTAAATAAGCCTTGTGAAGTAGTGTGTCTTTCGTCATTAACGTTTTCTCATCGGATTTAGCTCTGCTGTTATTATTTTTATGCCAATACTTAGTAAGACGATTGAGATAAAAAAATCCACTAGGCAAAAACCATTTAATCGCATTTTTTTAATATAACGTTACCCATTGCCCTTTACCGGTCTATTTCTCGTTTTGCTTAAAGCTTGTAATTACAGTGTTAATTGTACTACAGTTTTTAGCAATCAAGAGTTCGGGTCTAGGCGCTAAGCTACTTAGCATCGTATGGTGCTTCTTTGGTTGTTAAAAAAACAGCGTAAAAATCATCTTAATTTACATCACTAAGTACTTAGATATTTACACTCAAATAGATACTTTAAATACGATTTAAACTTTTTAATTACTTGTTCTAATTGACGATATGCAGCAATTTTAGAAATGGGTTTAGCGGATAAAAACAGCAATTACTTTGCAAGCGAAACATTATTCAAAATTGAATATTTCGCCGTTGTATTTTAGTAATAATAAAAACAAAAAGGCTTAGCAATTTTCAGTATGACTAGTCAAAAATATATATTATTTGTAAATAATCGAAAATATTTATGGGGGAAAATAAAAACTCACTCGTCTTTGTTTTGTGTATGGCGAAAAACCATGCACATGAAATATCAAACATCTCAGCTTCATTTTTGTGTACTGGTTTTGGTTTTTACTTTGTTTAATACAGAGGCTCAAGCAAATACCAAAAATGGCAAGATTATGTTTGATATTCCAAGACAAAGGGCTGATCTATCGCTGATTAATTTTGCAGAGCAAGCTGATATTACCTTGTTGTTTCCGTTGGATAAAATCCAACAGTTGCAGACTAATAATATTACTGGTGAGTATTCAATAATAACTGCATTAAATAGTTTACTTGCAGGGACAGGCTTGCAATCACATGTCAGCGAAGATGGGCAAATATCTATTTCGATAGATCCACGCTTCGAGAGAAATGACAACATGACTAATTATAAAAAAAACGGGGTGGCGAGTGCCGTACTCGCAGTGCTTAGTAGCGTTACACTACCTGCAGTAGCCGATACCGCAGAACAAGGACCTGAAATAATTGAAGTAAGAGGAATAAGAGGATCACTTGGACGCGCAATGGATGCTAAACGTGAAGCGGGTGGAGTCGTCGATTCTATTTCAGCAGAAGATATTGGTAAATTCCCCGATACTAACTTAGCTGAGTCATTGCAACGTATCACCGGTGTTTCGATTGACCGTTCCGGCGGGGAAGGGCAATTAATCACGGTACGGGGATTCGGCCCGCAATTTAATACCGTGTTAGTCAATGGCCGCCAAATGGCATCTGAAAACCAAAGCCGAGCATTTAGTTTTGATACTATCGCGTCGGAGCTGGTAAAGAGTTTAGATGTATTTAAAACATCAACCGCAACAAAGCAGTCAGGCGGTATAGGCTCAACAATCAATGTAAATACCGCTCGTCCATTTGCTATTAATGGCTTTAAAGTAGCCGGCAGCATAAAAGGTATTTATGACGACAATAGTGAAGAAACAACGCCAGAGGTATCAGGATTAATTAGTAATACATTTAATGACGATACCCTAGGTTTGTTATTCGCTGTGTCACGTCAAGAACGTAGAACCCGGTTAAATCAAGCACAAGTAGATGGCTGGTTAGAAAATGTTGGCGTGCCTAAGCCGCAAACACAAAGCGGACAAGCTTATACTGGCAATATTTTTTCTCCCCGTAATTATGATCATAAAGTAACCACAGAGACGCGCACTCGCACCAATGCTAATTTAGTTATTCAATATGCCCCGTCTGATGATGTAGTGATTACTGGCGATGCACTGTATTCTGATTTTGATGTTGAAGCCGATACAACGTCTTATGGACACTGGTTTACTGCACCCAATTTAGAAGGGTTTGGTAATGCTGATGGACCAACTGTTGACGAAAATGGCACGGTGATTGATCTTTATCAAGAAGTCGGGCTTGCAACGGATATGCACGCTAAAAAATTCGATCGTTTAACAAACTCCAGTGCGCTTGGGCTTAATTTACAATGGCACGTAAACGATAATTTAAAAATGAATTTTGATTTAAGTCATTCAAAGGCTGAGCGTGAAGCAAATAATGGCCGAGGTGATCAGTTATCTTTGATTGGTTATGCAAACCGTGTGCGCTTTCAAGTTGATCAAGGGATCTTACCTTATGCGAGTGAGTTTGCATCGGCTGATGACAGTATTTACAGTGGTCAACAGGAGCTAGATGGCAGCGCATATAACCCGGCAATTAGCCCTGATGGGGTCTCAAATCATTTAGATCCGGCAAATAGCCGAGCTCATGTTATGTTGCGTCGTGGCTGGGCGGTCGAAGATACCGTTGATCAATTTCGTTGGGATAGTACATGGTACAACGATGGTTATACGGGTCTTGTAGCCGTAAAATTTGGCGCAATGTATTCATCCGAAACTAAAAGTCTTGAACGTTGGGATAATGAAGGTGTAGGTATACATTGTACTTTCTGTGGTTACCCAGATGTGCCTAGTATGGACGGACTCGCACAGTTTGTATTTGATGCCGGCGATGACTTTTTACATAACGTCAGTGGCAGTGGTCGTATGCCAACATCTTGGCTTGCACATGATGGTGAAGCAAACTTTGTTTATCTTGAGCAATATGCCGCTGCAAATGGGCAGCCAATTAGCTTTGATGCAGTAAAGCGTAATAAGTCATTTGAAATAACAGAAGACACAATTGCTTTGTATAGCGAATTTGATTTTGAATCAGAGCTTGCGGGTATGCCCTTGTTTGCCTCAGCTGGGTTTAGGTATGAAACGACTGATGTTGAAGTGAACGGAAGCGATGAACCAGTTAACTCATTGTCAATTTTAGATAAAACAGAAATGTTAGCTAATTATGGCAGTGTTCAATCTATTTCAGCTAATTCTGACTATGAAGCCATTTTACCTAATTTTAGTCTTAAGCTCGAAATCAATGATGACTTAATTGCCCGTGCTGCGGTATCACAAACAATCACTCGGCCGACGCTCGATAGTATGTCACCGGTAACAGTGATAGAAACAACTCGCCAAGGTGGCAATTTAACATCCAGCTCTGGTAATCCAGCGTTAGCTCCTTTTACTTCTGATAACTTAGATCTATCTCTGGAATGGTACTACGGCAATGCGAGTTATGTATCGGCAGGTTATTTTAGAAAAAATGTTGCTAATTTCATTATTAATACCACTGAAGACTTAACCTTTGAACTGCCCGGTGGCGGTCTACTTACTGATCCTTCCACAGGCAATGATGTTGATAGTCCAGATCCAGCAGACACCACGGCGGTGTTTACTAATACCATACCAAATAACAGTGAATCAGCAATTGTTGATGGGTGGGAGGTTGCTCTACAGCATACTTTCGACAGTGGCTTTGGTTTTATGGTTAATGCCACTATTGTAGATAGTAACAAAGAGTTAGATGCTGCAGATATTACTCAAGTATTTGCTCTTACAGGCTTAAGTGATTCATATAATGTGGTAGGTTTTTATGAAAATGATTCTTTTCAAGCTCGCTTAGCTTACAACTGGCGAGACAGCTTTGTGCAATCGTTAAGTCAACTTAATGGTGATGGTGTAACTATTGTAGAAGACTATGCACAGCTTGATGCGAACATTAGTTATGATTTAACAGAACACGTCACAGTCTTTATTGAAGGCATTAATCTAACTCAAGAGTATGTTCACAAACGAGGTCGTTTTGCTAATCAAATGCTACAAATTGAAGACAGCGGTCGACGTTTCATGTTCGGTATTCGCGGTAATTTCTAGGCATTAATTGGGTAAATAAAGTGACTTTTATGTATTGATTAAAAGTCACTTTTAATTGTAATCCACGCGAGTATTAAAATGAAACAACAAGAAAAAAGCATAAACACAGTGATTGTCGTCGGTGGTGGTATTGCGGGTTGGTTAACTGCGGGGCGATTGGCTGCAGAGCATAAGAGTAATACGGACGTTGGCGTCAAGGTCACGTTAGTCGAATCGCCAAACGTACCAATTATTGGCGTTGGTGAAGGTACTTGGCCAACAATGCGCAGCACTTTAATCGCTTTGGGTATTAGTGAAACCGACTTTATCCGTGAGTGTGACGCTAGTTTTAAACAAGGTGCTAAGTTTGCACAATGGGTGGATGGTGGCGAAGATGATTATTATTATCACCCATTGGTTTTACCGCAAGGATTCACTAAAACAGATATGGCAGGATATTGGTTAAACGATGGCGAGCAATCATCATCGTTTTCTAATGCGGTATGTTTTCAAGAAGCACTTTGCGAGCAAGGTCTTGCGCCAAAGACGATCAGAACGCCTGAATATGGCGCTGTCGCCAATTACGCTTATCATCTAGATTCAGCTAAATTTTCAGTGTTTTTACAAAAACACTGCATCGAAAATTTAGGTGTAACCCATATTTTAGCTGATGTTACTAAAGTTAACAGCATCGAAAATGGTGATATAGGTAGTTTAACAACAAAGCAGGCCGGAAATATAAGTGGCGATTTATTTGTTGATTGCAGTGGTTTTTCATCGTTATTGCTCGGAGGTCATTATCAAGTGCCGTTCAAATCCTATCGTGATGTTTTATTCATAGATACGGCTTTAGCAGTACAGGTACCCTATGAAAATGACAGTAGCCCAATCGCTTCACATACCATCTCGACGGCGCAAGAAGCAGGTTGGATCTGGGACATAGGTTTACAACATCGCCGTGGTGTTGGTTATGTGTATTCGAGCAAACACAGTACTGAATCGCAAGCAAGGGTAAGACTTGCCGACTATATAGGCGATAAGATTGATTCACTAACAATCAGAAAAATTCCGATAGAAAGTGGCCATCGCAGTCACTTTTGGCAAAATAATTGTGTTGCTGTTGGATTGTCTGCTGGCTTTTTAGAGCCACTTGAAGCGTCTGCTCTTGTGTTAGTTGAGATGTCAGCGCAAATGATTAGTGAGCAATTGCCACCGACTCGCGAGGTGATGGACATTACAGCGAAACGCTTTAACGATACATTTCTCTACCGCTGGGGGAAAATAATCGACTTTTTAAAGCTGCACTATATTTTGAGTAAGCGCACCGATAATGCGTTTTGGATAGATAATCGCGATCCACAAACGATCCCACAAAGCTTGCAAGATTTAATGCAACTTTGGCAATATCGCGCTCCTGCTGATTATGATTTTGCGAGTAATAATGAAGTGTTTCCTGCTGCAAGCTATCAGTATGTCTTGTATGGAATGGGCTTTAAAAGTGATTACAGCAACTCACCTCACTTATTAAATGATAAAACATTTGCACAGAGTCAATTTGCTAAAAATAAACATATGATTCAGCAAGCAGTTTCAACATTACCTAGTAACAGAGAGTTACTTGATAAAATTAAGCTGCATGGGCTTAGTGCAATTTAATTGTGCTGTGAAATATAAAGAATAAAGAGAACAATATGACTAATTTAGTTGCAATTAATTACAGTGCTCACAAACATTTAAAAATTGATATCGCGAAAACTCAAGAACACAGTGCCACGCAAAATATGCTTCCCGTTGTGGTTGCTGAATTTAGCCAAGTATCTGTGCAACATCCGATCGTACTTGCTAAGAGTGGTGAAACAGGCGAATTTACCTTAACGGCATTATTAGGTTTTGAGCAACATGAAAATTTATTTTCGAAAGACGGTCAATGGCAAGGAGTTTACATACCATTACAGTTACAAAGGCAGCCATTTTTTGTCGGTGATATACAAGCTGAAGAAGCGGGAGATTATGCGGTTTGTATAAACTTAGACAGCCCATCGATAGTTCGCGACTCAGCGCAAAATAACGTCAATGACATCCAGGTATTATTTACTGACAGCGGTGAAGATAGTGATTATTTTGTTAAAATGAAACAATGCTTAGGGTATTTATTGCAAGGCGAAATAGAAAATAAAGCACTGATCGACACATTGTTAGCACTTAATTTAGTGCAGCCTCTTTCCCTTGACGTTACCTTTTGCAATAAGCAAAGTTCACGTTTAAACGGTCTATATACGGTAAGTGAAGAGAAAGTAGCGGCACTAGCTCCTGAACAAATAGGGCGTTTACATAAAGCACAACAGCTTAAACCAATCTACACGATGATCAATTCATTGGGTCAACTGTATCCACTTATTGAACGTAAAAATCAGCAGTTTGTTAGTGTACATGACTAGTGCTACTTTTTTAAACCCGGCAATGAAAGTTACACGCTTAGTTGTTGGTAATGAGCGCATACCTGTTTTAGTGATTGATGATTTAAGTTTAAACTATAATGAACTCATCGCCTGTGCTTGTGAAAACGTTAATCATAGCTCGGCATTTACTGCATCTAATGGAGATTTATACCCAGGGGTTCGCAAACCATCACCGGCTAACTATAGTGAGCAACTTAAAGAGTTACTCCCTATCTTAAAATCGTCGTTCAATTTTATCGATAGCAATGGCATGAAAGTGGTTTTTTCTGCGTTTTCAATTGCCACAACACCGGTAACAAAATTAAGGCCCATTCAAATGTTGCCTCACTTTGATACTCCTAGTGTTAACCAGCTTGCTGCTGTGCATTTTTTATGTGCAAAAGCATATGGTGGAACGTCCTTGTATCGGCATAAAGCATCTGGCTTTGAACGTATAACACAGCAGCGACTCGCACCGTATCGTGCAATGATCAAACAGCAAGCCATTGCTCAAAGGCTCCACGAACGTCCTAGTTATATTTCCAGTGATACAACATTGTTTGAGCAAATAGCCTCACTAGAGGCGAAACCGAATAGGCTTATTGTATATCCAAGTAATGCCTTGCATTCTGGTAATATTAATCCTGATTTAGGACTATCTAGTAATCCATCAACTGGCCGTTTAACCATTAGTAGCTTCCTAGCCTTTGGGTAATAACAAAGGCTAGGAAGCTAAAGTAACCTGAGCGCAGATTTAGTATTTTGATTGAATGGCTGAGTTTGTAGATGTTATATCTAAAGTAGAAATATAAGTTATATCGTTTGTATATTGGTAATACTGTAAAATAAACATGTACTTAAAAAGCTTGTGTAAGATAATTCATATAATTTTTGCGCTCAATGCTTTAAGTACTGCGCGGGTTCTATCGCGGGTATTGAGCTTTGCCAGTAAGCTTGATACATGATTCTTAACGGTTCCTTCGGCTAAAAAAATGGCTTGAGCTATTTCTTTATTAGATAGTCCAGCTGCGATCAGTTTTAAAATATCAGTTTCGC
This sequence comes from Pseudoalteromonas sp. SR44-5, assembly GCF_014163675.1. Taxonomy (NCBI): domain Bacteria; kingdom Pseudomonadati; phylum Pseudomonadota; class Gammaproteobacteria; order Alteromonadales; family Pseudoalteromonadaceae; genus Pseudoalteromonas; species Pseudoalteromonas sp. SR44-5. The sequence continues at coordinate 22,727 of NZ_JACJDT010000013.1, read as the reverse complement.
GTTCACTCAGCGGTTCAATTTCATTATCCCCAAAGGTCGACAGCTGTGCTGCATTTAGCTGATTTAATAACACTGGCTCTGCTAAGGTTTGTCCGTTGTACACACGATGGACTGCATGATGAAGCTTTTCGGTGTCGACATCCTTGAGTAAGAATCCATTAGCTCCTGCTTGCATTGCATCGACAAATAACTGCGGATCATCAAAAGTTGTTAAGATAATTACCTTGCAATCAAAATGCTGTTTGCGAAGTTGGGTTAGTGCTTCGATACCATTGACGCCAGGCATCCTAATATCCATTAATAGTACATCAATGGGATCAGAGGATAGCTGCTCGCATACTTTGATGCCTGAGTCGAGTTGCCAACAGACGGTAAATTCGTCCGCTAAAGAGAGTAAATTGGCGATCCCCTCGCGGATCAGTGCTTGGTCGTCGACAATGGCTAGTCTGATCATAATGTGTCCTTAAGGGGGAGGGTGACATGTAAGCAAAAATGCTCTGGCGTTTGCTTGATTTCCATACAGCCTTGATATTCACTTACCCGCTCTTTGATTGAGTTTAAACCACAGCCGAAATTCAAATCACTTTGTTGGGATTGCTGATTAATAATATCTAAGGCTAACATTTTGTTGGTCTGTGATAGTCGCACTTCAATGTGTTTAAATTGGCTATGCTTAATCGCATTGGTAATTGCTTCTTGACACACTCTTAATATACATTCAGCTTGCTTGTGGGAATGGATCTGCAGCGCATTGTCGATGTTAACAGCAAAATTGTAACCAGGTAACCGATCTGCAATTTCATTGAGTGCTGTTTTTATATCAATATCACCGTCGTTACGAATACTGCGAACCATGTTGCGGATCTCACTCAGTAATGCTTTTGCTAAGTCGCGTGATTGGATCAATGTAGCATGAGAAGAGTCATCATTTGAGTTGGCTGTTTGCTGTGCGGCAAACTCTAAATTTAAAATTAATGCGGTAAGTTGATGGCCACAAATATCATGCAGGTCACGACTGATCTCAAGGCGCTCACCATGACGAATACTATCGGTTAGTAAACTTCGTGTAGAAGCAAGGTATGCATTCATCAGTGTTAATGCTTTATTTGTTGCAGCTTCTTTGACGGCAACTTTACTGGCGGCAAACGAAAAAATCTCAAAAGCCAAGTAGACACTACTTAGTGTTAATTCATGCCACAGAGAAATAGCATTTCCTTTACTAAAAAAGAGCACCAGCACAAGTGAGCTATGAGCAGCAACCATCGGGACTAAAGCGTATCTCGAGCTAAAAATGAAAGGCAGTTGCCCTGCTATAATCACCAATAAAATATAGATTAATGGGGTGTGTAATATCCAGCCTAATATTAAAGTTGCCAGTATTTGTAAAAATATAAAACAGCTTAAACTGCGAGGATTTTGGTTTACACCATTTGTCAGTGTAATCACTAAAAAGCTTAGTATATACAGCATATAAGCGAGAAAACTGCTTAATAGCGATGTGGCTTGACTAGTTACTAAAGTAAGCGCCATAACTGTGGCGCAGCCTAGTAAGCCCGCTAATGTTAGTTGCCAGTTAATAGGTTTTTTTAGTGTCAATAAAGAGGGCGACTGCATTTCGCTTCCAGCAAAAAAACAAAGTGCTTTAGTTTACGTTAGCTTGTCTTTAAATAGCAATAAAACAGCAATGACTCATTAATTTAAATCAATAAAACAGTATGCGGGTTTTTAAACGCGATGTTAATCAATTTGCTTAATACTAAGACATAAACAAACTAATTTCAAAAAAACATGACTTTTGGCACCTGTATTATATGTGGGACTTTTCTACAGTAGCTACATCAGCTTAGCAATAGGTGTTAAGCCACATTAGAAAGAGCTTGTTATGTTTAAAAAATTAGTTTTTACCAGTGCATTTGCAATCAGTAGCTTAGCTGCACAAGCTGCCGAATTAACGGTCGATATTGCGGGGATCACACAGCTTGAAGGTGATATATATGTGGTGCTTTATGACTCAGTCTCTGCTATGGAGTCAAATAAAGCCACGCTAGCATATAAAGGGGCCGTGACTAAGTTACAGACTACAGTAACATTTAGCGATTTAAGCGCCGGTGATTACGCCATTTTGGCTTACCAAGATTTAGATAATAATCAAAAGCTCAATCGTAATATGATTGGTATTCCTAATGAGCCATATGGTTTTAGTAATAATCCTCGTTTAATGGGGCCGCCAAGTTTTGACAAATTACGCTTTGCTGTCGGTGATGTTGATCACACTATTCAAATTTCGATTGATTAAGGATGTTGCTATGTTACGTCGTGAATTTTTAAAAAAATCAACATACTTAGGCACATGCGCAATCATCGCTAGCCAATGCCCTGCGGTATTTGGAGCAAATGTAAAGCCACAGCCAAGTCATTCTTCTGCTATACAGTCTTCTTTTTTAGGTTGGCAAGGGGTAACGGATAATATTGATCCACATTTTGAACCTTGGCAAGGTGAGCTACCCGTTCAGTTACAAGGTATGACATTTTTCCGCAATGGCCCGGGTATGCAAGAGCGGGCAGGGCAGCGTTACAGCCATTGGTTTGATGGCGATGGGTTTGTTAATCAATTTAAATTTTCACAGCACGGTGTCACTCATCAAGGAAAATTTACACAAACACAGAAGTTTGTCGAAGAGAGTAAAGCAGGAAGGTTTCTATATAATGGTGCAGGCTCAATAATTACTAATGCAAAACCGGCAAAAAATACCCAAGTATTCAATACTGCAAATACGGCATTGTTACCAATGGCCGGTGAGCTTTGGGCTATGTGGGAAGCGGGTACGCCGTATCGCCTTGATCAAGAAACACTCGCAACCAAAGGACAGGTTGATTTTGGGTCTGAATTAAATGGGGTTCCTTTTTCAGCTCATCCTCATGCTGATACCGATGGTACGATTTGGAACTTTGGTGATATTTCTTTTACAGGTAAACCTTGCATTGTAGTGTATCAACTGACGGCGCAAGGAGGCATAAAACGCTATAAACTTTTACCACTGCCACATCATAGTTATATTCATGATTTTGCAGTGACAGAGCAGTATTTAATATTTTATTTGCCGCCCATGTTACAGCAACTGGGAGAAACTTATATAGAACGATTTAAATGGCAAAAACAATTAGGCAGTCGGGTATTAGTGGTTGATAAGCATAGTTTGCAAGTAGTTAACCAGATGGAGCTTGAAGCTGGATTTGTTTTTCATTTTGGAAATAGTTGGCAACAAAATCATGAACTAGTTGTTAACTTATGTCTGTATCCAGATGCAACTGTAATGACTGATGTAATGGCTAATATAGACAATAACCAAAATCGTATTGCGCATGAACCAGCTAAAGCAGCCCAGCTTAGGCTTAATCTTGTTACTAACAAGGTATCGATTAACTGGGCTGAACCATATATGGAATTTTTGCAATTTGATAAGCGTTTCGCTGCTAAGTCATCGGCTTTGCAGTATGGCGTAGGAATAAGCAAAAATAATCCACATAAAGAGTTTGATGCAATCACAAGATTGAACACGCAATCAGGCCAAAGTCAAAGTTATAGTTTTGGTGATACTGCCCATGTTGAAGAGCCTTTATTTATAGCCAAAACAAATAGTAATAGAGAAGGGCAAGGTTATATCATTAATACGTGGTTGGATTATGGATCGGCTAAAAGTGGTGTTGCTGTTTTTGATGCGGAGAAAATAGGTCAAGGGCCGTTGGCTTCAATGCAATTACCCTATCATTTACCGCTGGGTTTTCATGGAGCAATAGTATAGCAAAAGCTAATTTACAGTTTGCAAAGCAAGTGTGTTTAATTGTTGCTTGGAATCTAACGGTAAAACTCCTTTGCCAGTGAGTTTAATACCGGCGCTTAGGTGCTTAACCATTAGTAGCTTCCTAGCATTTGGGTAATAACAAAGGGTAATATTTTTGGAGAAGAAAGCTAAAGTCTTATTATTTTGTGCCGATATTATTACCAGGATAATTTTAAGGATGAAATATGAAGATCTTACCTGTTATTACTATTCCTGAAGCTCATGGGTTTCAAAGTAAATACGAAAAACGACTTGAAGAACAAGCAGCGCAAACAGAACAGCCTGAATATATTTTGTCTGAGTTTTTAGATGCTAAAGCGCAAGAGTATAGCGAAGATGATGTGAATTTTGCTGAACAGTATAACAATTTACAAAAAGTGTATGAAGATTTCGCTCAAAAGATCATCGTGCTACAAGAACAAATTAATAAATTAAAACAAGATCCAATTCAGCGAAATCTCAAGCTTGAAAGCCACAATAGCAACTTTATACAGCTGGAAAAAAATACCGAAGCGCAAAATTTAAAAATAGATCCTGAGCATACTGGTGCGAAAAAATACCGAGATTCTCAACAGCAAGAGCAAATTGATATATTAGTTCAGCAACTTAATGAGCTAAAGTCCAACCACGCAGAAATAAAGAAACAGATGATAGAAATGGTTATCACAGAACTTAAAAAGCGAGGTAACGAAGAATATGATTTTAAAAAATAATTTTAATATTTCCAATATAGCAGCTTAATTTACGCTATTTAAGCTCAAAGTTAATATGCGCTAATTCAAGTTTAAAATTACCTTGCTGCTTTTTGGCGATCATAAGGCCCAATTGTTGTACATCTTTGAACGTTAACTCTGGTTGCTGCTCTAAGGTTTTACCACGGTAAGTAAGACTAAAGTCAGTTGGTGAGAATGTAACGACTTGCCATTGATCTTTTAATGTTGCAAACGAAGCAGTAAACGCTGGCCCATCTAGGTACTGACTCGTTCTTAAGCGAAGTTGATACGTTTTACCATCTCCTTTGAACCGTAAAGATATGAGATTGGCGTTTTCTTTATTAGTGTTTATTGTTGTGCGTATTGAAGCAAAGCCTCCATTATTTTCAAAAGAAACGTTGCCTGTAAAAATTAAGCTATTGTCCTTCTCATAAGCTTGGCTGGTCGATAAACCGCCCATTACTGAGTCATTAACTATTTGCCAGTGCAGAATTAAATCGCCGGAACCTGATAGTAAGGGCAAACTAGTTGTAGGGTTTGTTTTCATTTTTTATCGCAAAGCTTTGTGTTATAGATAAGCTCAATAATACGTATGTTCAGATAAATTGATCACTTTTTTAAAAATAGGGAAAGCATGAATTCAGATAAATTTTTTAAATGGGTATGGAACTTAAATGGAATTATTTTATTAGTCGGGGTTTTAATTGCTACTGCGTTAATTTCAGTCCAACTTGTTACAACAGTATTTAATGATAACGACGTTGAGCCACCGGCATTAAATTTAGCAGATGACAAAAACGAAGAAGAAAAGTGGCGTTTGGGCTACCCGCGAAGAGTAGGAGAAACGGACTTTTATTATATAGAGCTTGAGTCTGAAAAGTTAACGGTTGAAGCCGATACCGAACGTGGGTTAGGGCAAGTTGTAGAAAATTTTAGTGGTTCCTCTTATTATAAAAATAGGCCAACACGGTCAAAAAATGTGATGTTTATCAATGGTAAAACAAACTATGCAAATTGGCTTTTTGATACGACAGATCAGTTGATCACTGATATTTCTCCATTGTATTTATCTGAATTTGATTCGCAGTCAAAAGCGGCGGGTATTGCCTATCATGTTATTAAAAACGACACAAATAACGACGGCCTTTTAAGCAACGAAGATAAAAGCACTTTTGCGTTAAGTAAAATTGATGGCAGTGGTTATAGCGAGGTTCTCACAGGCTACGACCGCATTCTTGAGCATGCTGTTAATGAGCAAGGCAATTTGTTTATGTTGTTTATAGACAATGCTGAAGTGTTTTCAATGCTTGTTGATTTAACTACTTTTAAAGTGATTGATAAAAGGCAGCTACCTAAAGTCGGAGGACTATAACTATTACTCATGAGTATTATTTAACCTGACCTCTGATTAAGAGAATTACTAAGACACTGATTATAAATATTGTTCAGGTTATTTACACTCTGTTACAGTTATTCGCCGAACAAAGCTGCAATCCATTTTTATGTTGTTATGATGATATAAAATAACAACATAAGGATGGTTAAGTTGAAATTACGTACTTTTTTAACCGCAATAGCGATTGCGGTTGCGCCTACATTCTCACCCATGGCCGCGGCTTATGATACTCAAGATACGCGATTATTGCGTTTCCCTGATATTCATAAAGAGTCGGTTACTTTTGTTTATGCCGGTGATATTTATATAGCAAATATCAAAACGGGTAACAGCACGCGCTTAACAGATCACATTGGTTTTGAAACATTCCCTAAGTTTTCTCCAGATGGGAAAAGGATCGCTTTTTCAGCACAGTACAATGGTAGCCGCCAAATATATGTAATGAATCGCGATGGCAGTGATCTAAAACAGCTGACTTACTATAACGATGTTGGTGTGATGCCGCCTCGTGGTGGCTATGATTATCGTGTCCTTGATTGGACGCCTGATGGTAAACATATAGTGTTTCGAGCAAACCGTACACCTTATGGTAAGCGTGTGGGACGTCCTTACATGGTGCCTGCCGATGGTGGCTTAGAGCAGCCATTGGCCATACCTGAAACGGGTGGCGGCATGTTATCGCCTGATGGTAAGCAATACGTATATACACCAATTGATCGCGAGTTTCGTACCTGGAAGCGCACGCGAGGGGGCCGCGCACAAGATGTATGGATCTATGATTTAGAGCACAACAAGTCTACGCAGTTAACTACCGATAAAGCCACAGATCAGCAGCCTACTTGGGTGCATGATAATATTTATTATGTCTCAGACAGAGCATACACTTTAAACTTATATAAGCATCAAGACGGTAAAGCACCAGTAAAAGTGACCAATCACACGGATTTTGATGTGCTTTGGCCATCGGCAGGCCCAGATGCCATAGTGTATGAGAATGGTGGTTATTTATACCGTTTTGACGATGCAACGCAGCGTGAAGAAAAGCTGACTATTAACGTACAGGGAAATCGTGAATATACCATGCCTTATAGCAAAAATGTGGCTGGCTTTATTGATTCGATGGATGTATCCCATGATGGTAAGCGCGTGGTTTTTAGTGCCCGTGGAGAACTGTTTTCAGTACCCGTTAAAAATGGCCCAACACGCAATTTAAGCCATACTCCTAAAGGGCGTGAAATTGCCGCGTCGTGGTCACCAAATGGCCGTTATATTGCGTATATGAGTGATGAAAGTGGTGAGTACGAAATTTATATCCAAGACCGAGCTAATAACAACAAGGTTAAACAACTGACAACTAATGGCACTATTTGGCGTTTTGACCCTGTTTGGTCTCCGGACAATAAAAAGCTATTGTTTGCAGATCTAAATCACACCTTATGGTGGCTTGATATAAAAACCGGCAAGCAGCATAAAATTGATACCGCCAAGTATGAAGAAGACGGCTTAACTACGTATATTTGGTCACCTAATAGTGAAGATGTTGTATTTGTTAAAAATAACGAAAATCGTTATGCCTCATTATGGCATTACAATTTAAAAGACAAACAAGTTACACGTCTGACCGACGATATGAGCAGTGAACGAAATCCGGCGTTTTCTCATGATGGTCAGCAATTGTATTTTACTTCAGAGCGCGACTTTAACTTAACTTTTAGTAGTTATGAATTTGACTACATGTTTAATAATGCCACGCGAATTTATGCTGTTGCTGTCAATAACAAAATCAAACCGCTGAATACGCCACTGACTGATGAAATAAGTATTGTTGACTCGAAAGCGAATAAAGACGATGACAAGTCAGCTAAACCGCTAAGCACTTATATTGAAAGTGATGGTTTTATGGACCGCGTTGTCGCTCTAAATGCTCCGGCCGGAAATTACAGTGCTTTAACTGCTGTAAAAGATGGCGTATTAACACTCTCTGCGGGTGAGCTAAAATTAATACCTATTGCCGTCGATGGCGAAATTGCCACCGTAGCGAAGGGGGTTAATAGCTATAAAATATCAGCGAATGCGCAGCATATCATTGCTCGCTCAGGTGATAATTACAGTGTAATTAAGCCAGCCGCTGAGCAAGATTTAAAAGCCACCCAGTTAGACTTGCAAAATATGATACTAAAAATTGACCCGCAAACAGAGTGGGCGCAAATGTATCGTGAAGGCTGGCGGACATTACGTGATTGGTTCTACGATGAAAATCACCACGGCCAAGATTGGGATGCTATTTTAAAACGCTACCAACCAATGGCTGATGCAATCGCACATCGCGCCGACCTTGACTATTTGCTAAGCGAAATTGCCGGCGAGATTAACTCCGGGCATATTTATGTCAACTCTGGCGATATGCCAACTGCAACACGTTTACAGCATGGTTTATTAGGCGTAGAAATTAGCGCGCATAAATCCGGTTTTGTAAAAATCGAAAATATCTTTAAAGGCGAAAACTGGCACGAGAACTTCCGCTCACCACTCAACGAGCCGGGCGTTAACGCAAGCGTTGGTGATTATATTGTTGAGGTAAATGGTCGTTCAGTAAAAGATGTGGTTAACTTTTATGAATTACTTGAAAACACCCAAGGTAAATCGGTTGAGTTATTGCTTAGTAAATCCCCGAGCCTGAAAAAAAGTTGGAAGGTAACAGTTAAACCAATCGCAAGTGAAACCGGCTTACGTTATTTACAATGGACGCATAGCCGTGCTGAATATGTAAATAAACTATCCGACGGTCGTATTGGTTATGTACATTTGCCAAACACACATTACGAAGGTAATCGTTCGTTATTTAAAAACTTTTTACCGCAAACTAGCAAAGAAGCAATGGTCATAGATGATCGCTACAATGGCGGTGGTTTTATCCCTGAGCATATGATCACTTGGCTGGCACGTAAACCGCTTAACTACTGGAAGCGTCGTGGCGTTGAGCCAACTAAAACACCACAGTTTGCCCATGATGGACCAAAAGCCATGCTGATCAACGGCTACTCAAGTTCAGGTGGTGACGCACTACCGTATTACTTCCGCCAAGCAGGTTTAGGTAAACTAATTGGCACTCGCACTTGGGGTGGATTAATAGGTATCTCTGGTAATCCAGGGCTTGTGGATGGTGGCTCTGTGATCGCTGCTACCTTTAGAATACTCGATAATGACGGTAACTGGATCATCGAAAATGAAGGCGTAAGCCCAGATATCGAAGTGATTGACCGTCCAGAGCTTATTCAAGCTGGGCAAGATCCGTCGGTTGAGCGTGCCGTACAAGAGCTGTTAAAAGAGCTTAAGGCAAACCCGAAAAAAACCTTGATTGTGCCGCCAGCTCCAACAGAGTTTGGTAAGTAGTAAGGTTAATAGGTATTAAAAACTGAGCCAGCATTTGCTGGCTTTTTTTATAGCTTTTTGCGCTGAAGTTCGTATTTAAATTTGTCGGTCGCCATTTATGGCGAAAAGGAACGTATAAAATACGTACTGAAGTTTAACTGTTAAATAGTTCATCTAATCTAAAATATTCAACACCATCACCTGATTGTTTACTGATATTACACATTTTTAAGGCAACTTGTTTGCCCGTGATAGGGCGATACTTTCTTAAACCAGGTAGCATACATAAAATTGGTAACAATACACTGCCAAGCTTTTCACCAATACGAAATTCGTTATTACGCTCGCCAAGTAATAGCGATGGCTGAATAATACTAATACGCTTAAATGGCAGTTCTTTGACTGTATTTTCAAGTTCACCTTTCATTTGTAAATATGCGTTACCACTATTGGCATTTGCACCACTGGAGGATACTAGCAAATAATGTTTTACTTCGTGTTTTGCAGCAAGTTCAGCGACTTTTAACTGATAATGAAAATCAACTTTACGCTGAGCGGCTATAGAGCCAGCTGCTTTTTTGGTGGTGCCTAAACATGAAAATAATATATCCGCTTTAAAAAACGCAGCGTGTTGAGCTAAATGGTTAAAGTCCACTACATGATTAACGACTTTGTCACTGTTATAACTAATAGGGCGACGCGTTAGGGTGATAACTTTACTGATATGAGTTGCCATAATTAATTCTTCAACTAAGTGGCTGCCCACTAAGCCAGTTGCACCGACAACAATAGCGACTTTATTAAGCATAAGTATCCTCAAGTATTAATTTTATTTGTGAGAACTGGGGGTGATTATAATATCACTCATCAAAAGTCTAATAGTGGCTAAAGTTATAGCTTACTATTAGACTGAGAGCTATTAGATTTCTTTTTTTAACAAGACGATAGGGGATAAAATATGTTTTATCACTTGTTCATATTTACTGTCATCGGTTAAATCTGGAGCATGAAGATCTAGACCAATCTCAAAGTCATAATTTTTTCCATCAGGAATGTAGTACTGTACTGCAAGGCTTATTACCGGCCTAAATTCGACTGACTTTTGAGGTATTGTTACGATATGTTGCTCAACACCATTCCAATTAGCAGTGCCATCAATAACTTTTATTGAGGTTTCTTGCGGCTGAATAACTAACAGAGTATTAATATTTGGATATGCGCTTTTAACGTTATTAAACGTGTATTGCATTGCTGTTTGTATTAGTTCTAAGTTAAGTTTACCTGTTTTTGTGTTGAAAGCACCGCCTTGTTTCATAATAAAACTATCAAAAAATCTTTGTGCCTGCGGATTTAGGTTAGTTAAATTATATTTTTTTGAGAAGTTGACCACGTTATTGTCAAATGCTTCTCGGTATAATACTTTGCTACCGGTATTGGAGGTTGGCAACCATATATAGGCAAGATCGCTATAGGTAGGTGCGTTGACTAATGTGATTGCACTAATCCTCACTTCAGGATCGCTATTATATTGAATCAGTTTACACCCGACTAAATTTAGTAAAGTCATGATGATTAAAAAAAGCTTCATCATTTTTTTGTTTTCCAAGTGTCAATTGTCTTTAGTGCAAATTGTAACGCGTTGTCTAATTTTGTAGGATCTTTAAATAATTTATCAGCATCTTTAACAATAATTTCTTCATCGCTGTTAAATTGTGCAACTAATTCAATACCCCCAGAACCTGTTGTTAACAGTGTATCGTGTTCATCTCTAATACGGATATATAGTCGGCTCCCAGGAACATAACCTTCTTCGTTCTGAAATAACGATACAAATATATCTCCACCATCAGCGCCGCCTTCAAGGTAAGACTCTTCCTGACCATACCATTTTGCCACATGTCCTAATAGAATACTGTTAGTAAATTCTGCTCTAACAGTATCTACGCCCGCAAATACAAACGCACTTATACCTAATTTAGCTTTTGTTTTAGCAAGGGCTTTTTTCCAGATTTCATTACGTAGGTTTTCATTTTCCTGACCTGTAAGAGGGTCGTACAAATTATCAGCATTGTCTAATAACTGATAATAAACATCATAAACCTCGCTGGCATCAACTACTTGAAATCCGCGATCTTCAAGTGCTTTTTTTATAGGTTTTTTATAATGATCTGCCAACTGTTGTTCAAAATAACTGAGCTCTTCTTCAACATAAAAACCACCAATCCCAAGTATCTGATGGTTTGATTTTAGTTGTGCTGTATTCATGTAATTGGGTGAAGAGTTACACCCACTTAATGTTATAAGGATAAAAATAGTATAAATATATCTCATAATAATTCCTGAAAATGAGTGTTAAGTTAAAGTAATTTGATTCCGATTTTAGCGAACGAGGTGAGGGTCAGGTATCTATATTCGCTACCTCCAACTTGCGAACGCCAGTTGATCGTAGTTTTTTTATTATTCAAACCGCTATCAGTATAAAAAATTAGGTATTTTGCCTCGCTTGGCAGAGTAAACTGTGTTTTGTAGTACAGGTTACCATCCAAACCTAAGGTTGTTGGTAAACCATTTTGCCATGCTTCATAGGGTTTTAGGTGTTTAATAATCTGTTTTGACTTATCCAAAAGCAATAACTGAGGATAGACAAGCGTTGCATTTTGAATAAATACGCCATTAGCGTAGCTAAAAACTTGAGCAAAACGACTGTCGCTAGGTTTTTCAATTGCAATAAATGGGCTTTTCGCATCGTTAAAAAGTCTTACAGGCTGCTTTTTCAAATCAAAATGAATAAACTGCTTTGTTTGTTGCGCTACGAATGTAATATCGTTTAAGTTAATACAACATACCGTGCGATTCTTTAATATTGCGAGATCATTTTTAGCCGAATTCGCGCAGCCTGATAACAATAGAAGTAAGAGCAATACAATTGTTAACTTTTTCATAAGTATTTTAATTATTATTAGTATATAGATAGTATCTAATATGCAATAAGACTGAAATATATAAATTGCTAATATGTGACACAATGTAAATGAAATGAAAGGTGATGAATTTAAACTGGTTTATTACAGGCTCAATGGTTTGTAATTAAACAGATAAACTAAACATCGGTCTGCGTTTAAACGAGCAATAATCTTTTTAAAAAACTATAAAATTGAAGAGGGACTTTATGAGTATCATCTCCTTAACCACTCAACATAACGTTGCGGTGTTAACCTTAACAAACGGCGAAAATCGCCAAAATCCACAGTTTGCACATCAACTAAAACAAGCGTTAGCAGAGGTTGTTGAAAACCAAAACCACAAAGCGCTAGTGATCACCTCAAATGATGCTAAGTGTTGGAGTTTAGGCATTGATACTGATTGGTTGTTACCTGCTATGCAAGCAAAAAAGGCCGATGAAATACGTGGTTTTATGTACGATATGGACGATGTATTTAAAACCTTACTGCTTTTTCCTATGCCAGTGATCGCTGCCATTAATGGTCATGCTTTTGGTAACGGTGCAATTTTAGCGTGCGCGTGTGACTTTAGATTTATGCGCGGCGATCGCGGCTTTTTTTGCTTCCCTGAAGTGGATTTATCGATCCCATTTTTACCCGGCATGATTGCTTTTGTGAAAAAAGCGATCCCTTACTATCGCTTTAACGAAATGAAACTGACAGGGCGTCGCGTCTCTGGAGCAGAACTTGCAATTGATCACGTTATAGAAAAAGCCTCAACAGACCAAGATAGCCTATTAGCGGACGCAATGGCGTTTGCCGCTTCATTTGATAAAAAGCGCGGCATTTTTGCTGAGCACAAAAAACGTTTACACAAAGAAATAATTCGTGTGATAAATGAAGAAAATAAACCATTTATAGATAATCTAGCTTTGATGGTTTGAGCTATAGGCTGCTCTCAATAACAATCTAAATAAAGATACCTATTTAATTTTAAGGACAAAGGCGTAAATGAAAGCGAAACAAATAGAACAATTAGCATTAACAGCTGCTGAAACTAAGGAAGTTATTACGCCCTATGCATTTAAAATAGATCAAGCATTATTGGGACTGCCACTTGCTTCACCGACTCGCCGCGCGCTCGCGATGGTAATCGATGTAGCGCTAATTTTTCTCGCGGCTAAGATCAGTGCTGCTGTAATCGCATTTGTAGCTGCAATGGCTTTTTATAAAGGCACAGCGCAAAAATACTTACCAACAATGTCGACTGTTTGGCGAAGAGTATTAAAAATAACTGCTGCCAGTATATTATTTATAAGTTCACTCTCAGTGCTTGCAATCGCAATCGATTTTTTTGAGGATGATACTGCGATTCAAGGGATAAGAATTAAACGCGAAACACCATTAAATGCAGAGGAAAAACAACAGATAAATACTTATTTAATGCAAACAGCACCAAGTCAAAATTGCGATCAGGCTTGTCAAAGCAATGCGCTTGCTAATTTAGTTACTCAAGTGCCACAATTGGCTGAAATAGATGAATCTGATAACGATCAGGTTGCCCGATTATTATTGAAAGTAATGGTTGAAGCTGATGAGCAGACTTCTGCACCTGAAGACGCACCTGTTAAAGCTGCACCTGTGAATAGTATTTTACAGTGGGGCAAAGGAATCATTCAAGATTTAGGTCTTGGCTTTGGTTGGGCTGCTGTATATTTTACATTATTTTCGCTGCTTTGGCGTGGCCAAACACCGGGTAAAAAAGTATGCAATATCCGAGTTGTCGCACTTAGTGGCGAAGATTTAAGTTTATGGGATGCGTTTGGCCGATACGGCGGCTACGGCGCAGGGTTTGCAACTGGGTTACTAGGTTTTTTACAAGTTTATTGGGATCCGAACCGCCAAGCCATTCAAGATAAAATATCAGCAACTGTGGTTATTAAAGGCAGTATAAATCAGCTAATAAATGAAGAGACAGTTAAAGCGATTGTTAAATAGATAGTTAGACTCTAAGTAAGTTTTATAGAAAGGATTAATATACAGAGCATGCCCTACTTATGAAAAATAGGGCATTTAGGGAGGTTCACAGTCCTAAAAACTCTAAATAAGGCATAATAACATCGATATTTGATTTTATGAGTGCGCTAATACCGGCAAAAAACAGCGCGAATAGTGTACACGCTGAAACATAGCTAACATGTTTATAAATCAGACGATAAAACTTGTCCAGAAAGTTCCACATCAAAAATAATGCGCCTATCCAAAACATGGTATCAAGTTTATATAACAGCGCAATTGTGACCACTGCTATTTCACTAATTAAACCGATAAGCTCAGCGCTAAAGCGTAGCCAAGGTTTTTCTTTTAATAAGAAAAAGCTAAGTTGGGAGATCCCTGAAAAATAAGCAAGTGGCAGTAACGTGAGCATACCAAGTTCAAAAGATTGTAGAGGCTGCCTTAGTTCGAGTAAAGGCGCGAACCAATCGGTATAAAATACTAACCAAGCTAATAGAGTTAACGTAAAACTAAGCGCAGTTAAATAAACAGATTGTGCAACGCGTTCATCTTGGCTGCCGACGGTTACTCTACCTGGAGCAACTAATATCATAAAACCAAAAGTTGATAACAAGGCTAATACACTGCAAAACCCAAAGATGCTGTTATCAAATATTAAGGCCAGCGCTGCGAATGTAATAGCTAATGGCCAACCTACCCATTTAGCTTCTTCTTTATCGTCACTAATGCGACTTAGCACCGAATAGCTAACAATGCTGCCTAAAGAGAATCCTGCAACCAGTAGCCAATATTCGTAGTGGAAAAAAATGAGCGAAATGATGGACGCGCCGTAAATCAAAAGTTCGTTGAGTAATGGTGGGAAATACGACATGATTTTGCCAATTAAGGCCAATAATAACAAAGCTGAAATAGCATATAGCGCGGTGGTGAAACTATCAATACGCTGCTCGGTGTCAGATATTGGTGAAGGTTGTTTGCTAATTTGATGGGCATTACCAATCGGTATGTCGGAGGTGTATGTTCCACTGTCTAAGTCAAAATGAAAGTTCGTTTGTGCTTGTTGATGTAAAAAAGTAGATTTTTCAGTAAACACATTCTCTGAAACAGCATTTTCAGCTTTTAACTCTAGTAATAACTGATATTGAGCTTGTAACTCATCCTTGGAACTGACTTCATATTGAGCGGCTAAACCCAAGGAGGGGATAGTAACCATCAATACGAACAGAATAAAATGCCTGACTCTGGCCATGTGCTGTGTAATTGATTGTTTGCATAGGGTGTTAATCCATAACATACGACTTCCTTGTTATTATATTTACGACAATTGATGTAGATGAAATATATCAATTATGTGATTAATTTTAGTGAATATATTTAACGATGATTATCTTTATATTTAAATTTTACGATTAATGCTGCGATTGTAATGCTAAAAATAAATAACCACACAGGCAAGTTACCGTATTGACTATAGATGCTGTCGCCTTGGATTAGCTTGATATTAACTTTAAGGGTGTCGGCTTCAAATTGTGGCATGCTGACTTGAATTTGACTGATTGGGTCGTATACGCCGCTGATGCCATTGTTGGTCACACGAATAAGCGGGCGTTGTAATTCAAGGGCGCGCATACGGGCTATTTGCATGTGCTGGTGGGGGCCGTGGGAGGCACCAAACCAGGCATCATTACTTACAGTAAATAAAATATCCGAATCATTGTGGTAATTACCACGCACTAAATCAGCAAAAGCGATTTCGTAGCAAATGGCCGGTAATATATTTAAGCCATTAGCACGTAAGTTATTTTGAACTTGGTCGCCGCGAGAAAATGATGACATAGGTAAATCAAATAAAGGGGCGATAGGGCGCAATATATCTTCAAATGGCACAAACTCACCAATGGGAAGTAATTGGTGTTTTTGGTAACGGTTTTTACCTAAGTATTGATAATGACCATGTTCGTCACCCTGCTCTTTATTACCAAGTACAATTAATGTGTTGAAGATTGCTTTAGTGTCGCGCTGATAGTCAACAATACCCGTAATGAGTGCGGTATTGTTAAATGAGGCTGCGCTATCTAAGCCTGCTAAATAGCTATCTGCAAGTGCTTCTATTTCAGGCACTGCAGCTTCTGGCCAAACGATTAAGTCGGCATCCCAGTGTGGTCGAGTCATATCTTGGTACTTACTCATTGTGGTCCAAAATTCACTCGGGTCAAAACGCAGATGCTGTTTGATATTACCTTGTACCAGTAAGGCGCTAATCGTTTTATCACTGTAACTGTTATTGCGCGTATAGTGAGTAATAGCGAATAGTAAAGCGATGCTAAGTACAGTGGCTGTTGTGGCTTTAAAGTCTCTAATAAACAGCAGGCGATAGAGCGCAAAACCAATCGCGATACATACAAGGGTTAAGCCAAACTCACCAATTACTGGGGCAAGTAGATTAAGTGGGCTATCGGTTTGAGTATAACCAAAGCTTAGCCAAGGGAAGCCGGTGAGTACCACACCACGTAAGTATTCGGTGACAGCAAAGCCTGAGAGTAATAATAAACCATAGCTACTAGGGCCGCTGGCAAAGCGTGTGGCAAACATAAAGGCTAAAGCGGGGTAGATAGCTAAATAAGCACATAACAGCACCATTAGTAACACTGAGGCTACCAGTGGCATACCGCCGAAGGTGGCAATGGAGACATGCACCCAACTGATACCTGCGCCAAACCAACCGAGGCCAAATATAAAACCATATTTGGCGGCGCGTTTACTGGCTTGTTTGCCATATTGCTGCCCAGACTTATGTGTGTGGGTACTGTATATCGCTAATGCTAAACAGGCGAACGTGAGGGGCCAAATCTCAAAAGGGGCATAACACAAGGTTAAAAAGAGGCCCGCAACCAGTGCGAGCCATGCTTTTTTATCTTTTGCTAAATGCAGGCAGTTAGTCAGAAGTGTCTTCACTGTCGTTATCATCAGCCTTTGGCACTGTAACCTGTAATTGCAATAATCGACGATTATCGGCATTGGTTACTTTAAATTGT
Source organism: Pseudoalteromonas sp. SR44-5 (assembly GCF_014163675.1). Classification (NCBI taxonomy): domain Bacteria; kingdom Pseudomonadati; phylum Pseudomonadota; class Gammaproteobacteria; order Alteromonadales; family Pseudoalteromonadaceae; genus Pseudoalteromonas; species Pseudoalteromonas sp. SR44-5. The sequence continues at coordinate 5,411 of NZ_JACJDT010000013.1, read as the reverse complement.
AAGCCATCTATATCAATTATTTCACCACGACCAGGCATATGCCCAAAGGCGTGTAAAACAGTACCACCGATGGTATCAGCGTCTTGCGTGCTGTAGCCGGTTTTAAAATATTCGTTAAAATCATCAACAGGAGTAAGTGCTTGAACAACAAACACATGCTTTGCAAGTTGACGAATATCTAGTTGCTCTTCTTCGTCGTGTTCATCTTCAATTTCACCGACGATGAGCTCAAGAATATCTTCTATGGTTACTAAACCTGATACACCGCCGTATTCATCAATTACTAACGCCATATGGTAACGCTGTTGGCGAAACTCATTAAGTAGCGTATCAACACGCTTACTTTCTGGCACAACAACGGCTGGGCGTAAATAATCACGTAATGATGGCAGTAGATCATCTTTATTGAGGATCAGTGGTAATAGATCTTTTGCTAGTAAAATGCCTTCAATGTGGTCTTTATCTTCACACACCACTGGAAAACGTGAATGAGTTGAATCGACCATCATTGGAATGAGTTCTTCTAGCGGCGCTTCCACTTCGAGCGTGATCATTTGTGAGCGCGGGATCATAATATCTCGCACTTTTAACTCTGACACACCGAGCACACCTTCGATCATCTCTTTGGTTTCAGGATCAATGACATCCCGAACTTGCGCATCGGCAATTACTTCAGCCAGCTCTTCTCTATTCTGGGGTTCCCCTTGCAACATTTGGGTAATTCTACCCAACCAGGTCTTGCCAGAAGAACCCTGGCTAGTCTGCGAGTTATCGTCGCTCATTGCGTCTACTTGCTCCGTAAATTTAAATATCGTCCCGATATGGGTCTGCTATGCCTAATTCGGCAAGCAATTGCTTTTCAATGCTTTCCATTTCTGTCGCATCTTCATCCTTTATATGGTCAAATCCAAGTAAATGCAAGCATCCGTGGATCACCATATGGGCAAAATGGTCATGAAATGACTTTTCTTGCTCTATTGATTCAGCTAACACTATGGCTGGGCAAATAACTAAATCACCCACCAAAGGTAGCTCTATACCTGCTGGCGCTTCAAATTCAAACGACAACACATTGGTTGGTTTATCTTTACCACGGTAGTCATTATTGAGTTGTTGGCTTTGCTCTTCATCAGCAATAACAATACTCAGCTCTGATTCATCACGGTATTGACTAAGCACTTTATTAGCCCACAGCGCAAACTGCTCAAGACTAGGCAAGTTATCAAACTCGCAGGCTATTTGTAAATCAAGTTCAGTGTTCACGGCATCACTCTTTAGTCGAAGGTTGCGCTTGCTCTTGGTTTGCGAGCAAGTCTTTAGCACGTTGTTTTTCCGCGCGTTTGAGTCGTTCTGCTTCATCGTTACGTTCGTAGGCTTCAACAATACGTGCCACGACAGGGTGGCGTACCACGTCCTGTGATTGGAAGAAGTTAAAGCTTATTTCGTCTACATCGCTAAGTACTTCAATGGCGTGACGAAGCCCTGAGCGCGCACCACGGGGTAAATCTACTTGGGTAATGTCGCCAGTGATCACTGCTTTTGAATTAAAACCAATTCGGGTTAAGAACATTTTCATTTGTTCAACCGTGGTATTTTGGCTTTCATCTAAAATAATAAAGGCATCGTTAAGTGTGCGACCACGCATAAAGGCAAGTGGAGCGACTTCAATGACATTTTGTTCCATCAGCTTTTCGACTTTTTCAAAGCCGAGCATTTCAAATAAGGCATCGTACAATGGGCGCAGGTATGGGTCGATTTTCTGACTTAAATCACCTGGTAAAAACCCCAGTTTTTCACCGGCTTCAACAGCAGGGCGGGTCAATAAAATACGCCGTATTTCTTGACGCTCTAAAGCATCAACTGCTGCGGCGACAGCTAGGTAGGTTTTACCTGTGCCAGCAGGCCCTATACCAAAGGTGATATCGTGACGAAATATATTCGATACATAATGACCTTGATTGTCGTTACGTGGTTTTATTACGCCACGACGAGTTTTGATCATCACCTCTTTGCCATATTCGTTTAGCTCATCTTGCTCTAATGCATTTGACTCACTAATGGCTAAATGTACGGTATTTGCTTCAATTTCAGTAATAACACCGCGTACTGGCTGAGTTTCGACATATAAGTCTTTGAGGATTTCCATCGCTGCAAACGCGCTGGTGGTTTTACCGGTGATTTTAAAATAGTTATCGCGATGAGTAATTTCAACACCTAAGCGGCGTTCAATGTGTTTGATGTTTTCGTCAAACGGGCCACATAAAGATGAAAGACGTTTGTTGTCGGAGGGTTCTAAATAAATCTCTAATTTTTTTAATTGATTACTCAAAATTGCTTCCTGTTTTGATGTGCCAGCGAGGCTGGCACAGTAAGTTTCGCCTAAGGAACGAAAGTTGCAACACCTAATTCATCAGGGGTGGCTTGCGGCTCTGGTTGTGCTGCTTTACTTAAAATATCAGCAGGAGCAACCGCACGGCGTAAGTTCATTTGGGATTCTGTACGAATTAAGTCACCGCGTAAAGAGTTTGGCAGTGCCTCAGTTATACGTACATCAACAAACTGACCGATCACTGTGTGTGGGCCAATAAAGTTTACTACGCGGTTGTTTTCAGTACGGCCACGTAGCTCCATCGGATTTTTCTTGGATGGACCTTCAACTAGGATGCGTTGTTCAGTATCAAACATTTGACGACTGATCTGTTGCGCCATTTGAGTAATACGGTTTTGTAGTAGGTATAAACGCTCTTTCTTTTCTTGCTCGCTGACATCATCAGGCAAATCAGCCGCAGGCGTACCCGGGCGTGCGCTGTAGATAAAGCTAAAGCTCATATCGAAACCAATATCATTGATAAGGTTCATCGTCGCTTCAAAGTCAGCGGCGCTTTCACCTGGGAAACCAATGATAAAATCTGACGACATACTTAAATTAGGGCGAATTTTACGTAATTTACGAATCGTTGATTTGTACTCAATAGCAGTGTGACCACGTTTCATTAAATTAAGAATACGATCCGAACCGCTTTGTACTGGTAAATGTAAGTGATCGACTAATTCAGGTACGTCGGCATAAGCGTCAATGATGTCTGGTGTAAACTCTACCGGGTGCGACGTGGTGTAGCGAATACGGTCAATCCCGTCGATAGCTGCAACATAACGAATTAAATCTGAGAAGTAACAAATTTCACCATCGTGAGTTTCGCCGCGATAAGCATTTACGTTTTGACCTAGTAGGTTTACTTCACGAACATTTTGCTCTGCAAGTTGAGCAATTTCTAATAATACATCATCAAGCGGGCGGCTGACTTCTTCACCGCGCGTGTAAGGTACTACGCAGAAGGTACAGTATTTAGAGCACCCTTCCATAATAGATACAAATGCAGAAGGACCGTCTGCTTTTGGCTCTGGTAAACGGTCAAACTTTTCAATCTCTGGGAATGAAATATCAACCACAGAGCTGCCTTTGTTACCTTGCACTTGTTTGATCATTTCAGGTAAACGGTGCAATGTTTGAGGGCCAAAAATAACGTCAACAAATGGTGCGCGTTGGCGAATTGAATCGCCTTCTTGTGACGCAACACAGCCACCAACACCGATGATCAGATCGGGTTTGTCATCTTTGAGTAATTTCCAACGGCCTAGTTGATGGAATACTTTTTCCTGCGCTTTTTCGCGAATTGAACAGGTATTGAGTAGGATAACATCTGCATCCCCAGCTTCATCAGTTAACTGGTAGCCGTTGGTTGCATCGAGAAGATCAGCCATTTTCTGAGAGTCGTATTCATTCATCTGACAACCCCAGGTTTTAATATGCAGCTTTTTACTCATTGAAATATAGCCTCGTTTTCAATTCGGTAGTGGCACGGTTGTGCGCTAAACAGGATAAGCGGCACTTTCGCTTACTTAAAGGACGCGTATTTTAGCTGGATACCCGTCTAGATCCAAGTATAGTTTTTATGTTTGTGAATTGAAGTCAAACAAAGTGCGTTTTATGGTTGATTAAGATGAAACTCACTCGCACTTGTAAACAGAAGTACGATACAATCAAGCGCACTGAAAATAACCAAATTAGTGACTAAAAATGATGAAAAACAAGGTTATTGTTGTTGGCGGCGGCATGGTTGGTGCAGCCACAGCAGTTAAACTCGCTAAACAAGGATGCCAAGTAACAGTGATTGAGCAGCAGATAATTGATGCTGATGCTGTATTGGCAAGTGAAAAAGTTGATATTCGTGTATCTGCTATCAATCGTTTTTCAGAAAACTTATTAGATGACTTAGGCGCTATGCCTATTTTACGAGTGCATCGACATGCCCCATATCAACAGCTCGAAGCGTTTGAACGAACGGGCGATAACCTTTTGTTTGATTGTCACGATATTAATACCACTCATTTAGGCCACTTAATTGAAAATAATTTAATTCAAGCGAGTATCTGGCAACAGTTTGCACAGCACAATATCGAAGTGATTGAAACACCTCAATCATTGTCCGCAATTGAGCAAAGCGAACAGCAAGTGACATTGCATTATGGTGAGCAGCAATATACCGCTGATTTAGTTGTTGCTGCAGATGGTGGGCAATCGTTATTACGTCAACAGGCAGGTATTGGTGTTACGGGTTGGCAATATGGTCAGCATTGTATGGGAGTATTAATAAAACTAGACGCTGCGCAACAAGTAAAAACATGGCAGCAGTTTAAGCCCTCAGGTCCGGTAGCTTTTTTACCTATGCAGGCACCATACGCCAATTTAATTTGTTACCACGATGCAAAGCAGTTAAAGCAATGGCAGCAACTCTCAGCAAGCGAATTAAAACAGCAACTGCTTGCACATTTCCCGCCCTTAGCTGGGGACTTTGATATCATAGAGCATGCTGTTTTTCCGTTAGCCCGCCAACATGCCAACAGCTATTCAGATGGCCGTATCGTGCTGGTTGGTGATGCAGCGCATACGATTAATCCGCTCGCTGGGCAAGGGGTTAACTTAGGTTTTCAAGATGTCGTAGCGCTTGCTGATATATTAAAAAATGCAGACGATATAGGTGCTGCACAATATCTTAAACAATATGAGCAAACTAGACGCAAAGCAAATTTGTTAATGATGAGTATGATGGACGCTTGTTATTTTGGTTTTTCTAATCAACTAACTCCATTGCAGTGGGCACGCAGTCAGTTTTTGAAAATGGCAAATAAAACCGGACCGGTAAAGCATTGGGTATTAAAATATGCGATTAGCGGTGAAATCAATTAAGAATTCTCATTTTATTAAAAATATGATTATCATAGCGAATTATACCAATCGTGTTAAGTTACTGACCATTTATAGCGACAGATAAATACAGTGATAACAAGGCGTAAATTTTGACATGTAGTTGTTCTACTTGAAAAAATTATAACGCAGTTAGCGCTTTATT